>CAZPTW010000040.1:0-12718 GCA_964589235.1 uncultured Smithella sp.
TGCAAATCATACCATGGGTTGCCAATTGCCGTTGATCATCGTTACCGGCATACTGTCTAAATCAATCCGATTGATAATTTAATCCATTTGCCGGTTTCCGCCGCCAATATGTGATCGAGAGCAGCTCTGTGGCCAAAGAAGCCTTTATACTATACGTTGGTTCATTGCCCAACCGGAGAACCTAACCTGAAAACATATCAATGACGACTGCAAGATACAGCCCCGGCCATCCATGGTCCATAAGTAAGCATGGTCGCTTCATCAAACGGCCTCCCGTCGCTTCACATTTCAATTTTGATCCTAAAATTTCGGTGCCACAGACTGATTATGCCTGCGTATTCCGATGCAACCCGCGAGACTCGATTCCGATTCATTTCGCCACCTGATTCCGGTTAAAATCGCCACCCTTTGGAAGACTTGAAAAGGACGGCTTTCAATAGGCAACGATGAATACCCCCTTTGAGGCCTTGATTCCGACAACGGCAGTGAGTTCCTCATGGTTTGGAGAATTAAAGATTAGACATCCCCAAAGTCGTCGCGTTCATGAACCATTTTTACGGCAACGAATGGTGTCTATATCACATCCGATCATGGATAGAATTATCAAAATGGCTCCCTTGTTTTTTTATTGAAAAACACCACGAGCCCCGAAGCATGGAGATGCACTGTGTCTCATATATTCATGTCAGACGCTTTTGTAATAAGAATTCACTTTGGCGATGTAATCCAGCGTTTCCCTGGGGATATTATGCGGCTTTTTTTCTAAATTTCCCATTCCCCAATTATAAGCTGCCAGCGCCAGATCAACTTGTCCGTTGTATCGATCGAGAAGTGTCTTCAAGTAACGTGTGCCTCCCATAATGTTTTCTCTGGCGTCATAGGGATTTTTTACCCCAAGTTCTCGGGCTGTGTCAGGCATAAGTTGCATCAATCCCATAGCGCCTTTCGGTGATGTTGCAGATGGATCTGAATTGCTTTCAACTTTGATGACTGATTCAATGAGCTTGGCATCGACATTGTACATCACAGAAGCTTCCTGAATCATTTTTTCCAGACTCTCATGAACATCAGTCTGATCTTTTTTTGGCAAGGTTTGACATTTCTTTGACGCCGAGGTTTCTTGGCTCTGAAAAGAACCGGCGAATTTCTGTATCACCTGTGTTGCCAGATCGTTCGCCTCCGACATATTTCCCAAAAAGGCGCTGAATAATCGCATATTCATTTGAACTTGAATTGCGTGGAGTAAAATCTTTAATTGTTCCTTTGTGATAGATGAAGCTTCCCCCTTCGACGCTTCTGGGGCTTTTAATCCGGATAATTCATTTCTTAATATGAGATTAAAGCTGTTTTGAGGCGACTGGACGGTCATCCTGTCATGGATCTCATTTGAACGGCCAAGTATTCCTTTTGGAATGTTATTGAAATACTCTGGAATCATATTTCCCCCTTCCATTTAAAAAGAGGAAAATCAATTTTCATGCCAAGTATTCATAGGATTCGGAGATAAGCGTCAACGATTGATGGATCAAACTGAGTCCCTTTATTTCGAATTAATTCATCGATAGCAGCTTCTTTAGACATGGCTGAACAATAGGGACGGTTATTGATCATCGCATCATAGGAATCGACAACTGATAATATTCTCGCGAGGTAAGGAATGTCTTCCCCTTTCAGTCCCAGTGGATAACCTGTGCCGTCCCATCGTTCGTGATGACATTGAATAATTCGCCTTTCTTGATCTAACAGCATAATTGGCCGAACAATGTTTTCACCGATAGTGGCATGATTTTTTATGATCATGTATTCCTCTTCAGTAAGTTTACCAGGTTTTAACAAAATACTGTCCGGAACGGCGATTTTCCCAACATCATGTAAGATGCCTGCGATTTTCAGACATTCTATCTCCTTTTGTGAACATCTGAGGTTTTCTGCCAGGCGGACTGCCTCATTTGTCACACGTTGTGAATGCTCTTCCGTGTAGTGATCCCGTGCCTGAATAGACGAAATCAAAGACTTTAGAGTATCCATGATATTGAAATAGATGCTTTCATAAAGAATTTTATTCTCGAGGTTCAGAGAAGCGCGTTTGGTCAAACTCAAGATGTGGTGAAGATCTTTTCTGTTGAAAGCCTCCCGATCTTTCCTCTTTCGAATACTCAACACCCCCAAGATAGAATTACGAATCATCAACGGGGCGCAAATTAGAGAAGGGGCGATTTCTGGATACTCTAGAGAATGAATCGATATCGCTTCTTTTCGTTTGATCACTTCATGATAAATGGTGCTCGCCTGTGGACTTGAAGTATAATTCTTATAAGGTCCTTCCGTGTTACCCTTTATCACTTTTTCATGAAATTCATTATTTTGCTCATCGAAGAGAAATATAGAACAGACTTCACCGTCAACGAGCTTCAGTGCAAGCTCAGCGATCTTACTGAAAATCATTTCATTATCCATTGGAGAGTCTTCAATGGAATCATAGATATAACTTTGTTTAGATAATTCAACCGTTTTGTCTTTGAGTCTTTCTGTCTCCAGAACCTTCCAAAGACTTTCGCCGGTCAATACTTCTTTTTCTTTCAGATGTAGATTGACTTTAAAGAGAAGATCGTCAATATCGAACGGTTTGGTTAGGAAATCGACAGCCCCTTTTTTAATGGCGCTGACCGTTAGATCGGTTGTTGGATTCCCAGTGATCATGATAACGGCAATGTTGGGGTTTATTTCGCGCATCTGGTGCAAAAGCTCCATACCGCTCATCCCTGGCATCATGATATCGGTTATGACCAGATCGAAATCGTTCTCGTTGAAAAGACGGAGTGCTTCTAAACCGTTTTCCGCCTCTTTGATATGATATTTCGAAGATTGATGAAGTGACTCTACAATCAGGCTGCGCGTCGGCGAATAATCATCAACGACGAGAATTTTTTTCAGACCATACCTGTTTTCCGGTTGAACATTTGTCAACATTTGAGCAGCCCGAACGAATATATTAGCAGCTATATCAAGTATTTATTTTGAATTTTCAGGATACTGAAGACTTATGGCAAACAAGCATGTTTTATAAATCTCTGTCTTTCAAAATGACATCTCGAAGATTATAGCTGATTTTTTCCAATTCTTCAGCTTTGCTCTCTTCGTGTCCGGACAGAGATACTACATCCCTATATTTGCCACCGGCATGGTCTTCCTGAAGTTTTTCAGGTGTGAGTCTCACTTTACTTTGCCTGGTGTAGGCGTTTAGTACACTATGAACCTGATATGCCGTAACAGTCATTCCCAGCTCCGCCGACAGTTTTACAATTAACGAATCGGAATACCATCGATAAAACTTTAGGCCAAGCTTGGACGGGCGAATAAAGCCATTGATTTATAAAGCATTATTTTTTGACACTACTTCTGAATGGGCTGATTTTTTGGTTCGACGGGCGAGATCTCTTGTCTATGCACCGCTAAAGAACGTGGCGCCTCGATTCCAACGCGCACGTATTTACCTTTTACATCCAGAATCGTTACCCGAATATCCTCCCCGATCGTGATTGATTCCCCCTGCTTTCTTGTCAGAATAATCATACTACACCTTCATGACTAAAAAAAAATACCACGTCATTTCACCATTCATCTTGAATAATTGGATGACACTCCTTTATGATTCGATTCATCTGAAAATATGAGATGAATTCTAAAAGATCAGTCTCTTTGATATCGGTTTGTGTCTTTGAAATCTGAAAGATCGTGGAAATTTGATTCTCGATTGTCACTGACATTTACGATACGTAAACCCTTCTTGGCATTATTGGCATGCGATCATCTCTTTCTTATGAAAAGTATTTACCATGCTTCTACTTTCCCGCCGATCTATCAAAAGCTTCATTTTATTATAATTATTATCTATACCTCTACTGACGGCCTCCAATATTTTATCTGTATCAATCTCCAAACAATGCCAAATTTTTTTTAAATTACCAGCAGTTTTCGCACTTGTCAATATATAATGACTGTAAGGATCGCATAATTTGTCCTGTGTTGAAGCACATCAACTGTCCTGTTGATCAGTTGCCTCTGTTTAAGGTGGCAGATGAGACGGACGGAGTGTCTGCAGAAAGCCCGAAAGATGCGATTATTAGAGATGCGTCATTGATCGTTGTAAGATAGCAGTTCGGTAATCGGCGCAATGGAGCCACAGTATATTTTGGTTTAGCATTCAAAAAACATCTCGGACAAGACTGAAACTTTCCTTCGATATTCATACCATGTCTTGCACATTTCAAATTATGGATAAGCCCATTCTGAAGGAAATAAACCAAGATTCCGCAATTGCGTTGATTTCTATTGGGAACCTGGATCATCAGTTCATATTTTTACATCCACCTCGCTTTGATTCTGTATAGATTCGACGGATGCGAAGAATAATCCATCGCCCGGACAAACGGCGACACCTGGTGCCGATACCGCTTGTTCATTCAATCCTTTAATATTACGTATCTATGTATTTTGATTAATACGGTTTTCGTGTCATCACGCTCTGCGGCAACTGCGAGGTTTAACGCGACAGTCTTTTTTCCGGTGCCGCCCTTGAGATTGGTGATCGTGATGACTTTCATGTTTCCATGTCAATAATCGCATTCAACATATTTGTCGATTGTTGCTTTCCGATCGGCCTGTCTCTTCGCGTCGCGGATTTTGCGGAGACGATACATACACCAAATGATCACCAGAAAAGGCACTGTCGGACCCACGTGCTGGACGGCGATGATCGCCGCGACCAGAATCGCCAAAAATCGCACATTCAAAATGGTTTTAAGCATTTGATTTTTTTATTATTCTATTCAGTTTCCGGTTCTCGTCCCCCAAAACTTTCAGTTGCCTGGCTACGCTCACGTCCATGCCGCCGTATTTGTTCTTCCACCGATAAAACGTCTGCTCGGATATCCCGCGTTTCCGGCAAATATCGATGTTTTTGACTCCCATTTCTGATTCTTTGATTATCCAAATGATTTGTTCCGCCTTAAAATGCTTTCCTTTCATCTCTCGCCACTCCCTTTCTTCTCTATCAGGAAGGACTCTCTTTGAAAATGGCTCAGTTTTGGGGTAAGGTCATGACCTCGAAACCTTGCAAACGGATTAGGATGCGTATACAACCTACTACGACAATGAGCGGACACATCAGGGGAAACATTGTTAATGCGTGGAACATCGATGCAGACTTTTTATGGACGGTAAAATGTATTTTGCCGAGTAAAATTTGAATGATAAGGCTGTGGCTTAAAATTCGCGGACAATCCGGGGGGGGGACTGGCCACTGTCAAGTCAAGTATAGTTCAGGACACATAAAAACGCTGTCTCGATGCACCATTGATCCTTCAGGATTCCGACTCGTTCTTCAAATACTCCACCAGCTCAAGTCTACTCAACTTGTGTCTGATAAGCTTTTCCTTGCTGGTCATCTTCAAATAACCACCTTTTTCATGTTTGCCTCGACACAATCCAGGAGGTGACTCCTCACCCTTCCTACCAAGCTGTCAAGTCAAGCCCGTCCTCTCATGTTGTTTCAGGCCTTTCTAATCCTTTCAATGGAACGGACAACTTTTAATTGCCGAATGGCTGAAAAGATGGCATTGAGCTGCTGTAAATCATAGACATCAATGACAAATTCGCAGTTGGCGATCATATCCGTTGTTTCCACTTGGGCATAGCTAATATTGACGTCGAATGAAGAGATAACGGAACTCACTTCAGTCAAAACACCTTTCCTATCATGACAAATCACTTTGATTTGAACTGGATACGCATGTTTTTGACGTACATCCCAATTGACATCGACTATCCGCTCAGCGTCTAACTTTTTTAAATGCGTGCAATTTTGTGTATGAACAGTTATTCCGCGGCCTCTGGAAATATATCCGGAGATATCATCTCCTGGAATTGGATTGCAGCATTTGGCAAATTTAACCATGACATCGTCGATACCGGTGAGGCTAATTCCCAGAGTTGGTGAAGAATCTGCTTTCTTCTTTTTTTCATGATGTTTTTCGATCTCTTTCGGTCCTTCAGCGGACAAATAAGAATTTACAATTTGCTTTGCCGATATTCGACCATACCCGACTTGCGAAATCAGATCATCCGGCGACATCAGCGAATATTCCGTCAAGATTTTTTTCAATTCGTCTGATTTGAGAAATGTCGTGAATTTTAAATTATGCCGTTTAAATTCTTTTTCAAGAAGATCTTTTCCCAAAGCCATGGAACTGTTTTTTTCTTCTTGATTTATCCAGCTTCTAATCTTTGAAATGGCTCGCGTGGTCACCACATACTTCAACCAGTCTTTGCTGGGGTGATGTCCGGCTTGCGTTATAATTTCCACCTGATCCCCGTTTTGAAGCTCGTATCGGAGCGGAACAATGTTTCGATTTACTTTTGCCCCGGTGCATTGATGACCAACATCTGTATGAATGCTGTAAGCAAAATCGATCGGGGTTGCCCCCTTGGGAAAAGATTTAACATCTCCATGAGGCGTAAAGACATAAACTTCTTCGGGGAATAAAGCGAGCTTCAGATTCGACATAAACTCCTTGGGATTCTTGATATCTTGCTGCAATTCAAGGACTTCGCGAAGCCGCTTAATTTGATTGTCTTCATCATTCTGAAAAGCACGTCCTTCTTTATAGCGCCAATGCGCGGCAATGCCTTTCTCCGCCCATTCGTGCATAGACTTGGTTCGAATCTGGATTTCGACACGCTCTCCGTAAGGCCCGATCACCGCCGTATGTAGTGATTGATAGTTGTTGGCCTTAGGCATGGCAATATAATCTTTAAATCTGCCGGGAATCGGCTTCCAAAGTGCATGGACAATACTCAATGCTTCATAACAGCTCTTTTCCACATCCGAATCGAGAATGATTCGAAAAGCGATAACATCATAAACTTCATCGAAATTGATATGCTGTTCATGCATTTTTTTATAAATGCCATAAAGATGTTTCGCCCTCCCCTCGACTTCCCCTTGCATTCCGACTTTTTCCAATTCCTTGAAAATCAGTGTTTTGACTTCCTGTGTATAACGGTTCCTAGATTCGTTCGACTTTGCGACTCGGGTTGATATTTCTCTGTAAGCATCCGGAGAGAGATATTGGAAGGCAAGATCCTCCAATTCCATCTTCATCCAGTTGATCCCTAAACGATTGGCAAGCGGGGCATAGACGTCCATGGTTTCACGCGCTATATAAATCCTTCTCTCCTGTGTTTGATATTGGAGAGTACGCATATTGTGGATACGGTCTGCGAGACGAACAATTAAAATACGAATATCAGCGGACATGGCCAAGATCATCTTTCGGAAGTTTTCGGCTTGTCTTTCTTCTTGCGATCCGAAAGAAATTCGACTTAACTTTGTAAGTCCGCTGACGAGGAAAGCGACATCTTTTCCAAACTCCTGTTCAATTTGTTCTTTTGTCGTCAGTGTATCTTCAATTGTATCATGCAGCAAGCCACTGATGATTGTGGCTGAATCCATCTTCATGTCGACGAGAATGCCGGCGACCTCCATTGGATGTGTTAAATAAGGTTCACCTGACAACCTCACTTGTCCTTGATGTACTGTCGCCGAATAGATATAGGCCTTTTGAATCATCTCCAGCTCTTCGGCTGAAAGATAGCCTTGAGCTTTATCAAGAATGTCATTAATTCTTAACATGATGATGACCGGTCAAAAATGGCGACTAATTTGCCTCTTTCATTTCTGAATCGATTATTTTTTTCACTTCCCCGACAATCGCTTGAATCGGATAAAGACGGTTTTCACCTGTTTTGCGTATCTTTAACTCGATATGTCCCGCAGCCAGATTTTTCGCCCCGATCGTGATGCGCAGAGGAATACCAATCAGATCAGCGTCTTTGAATTTCACGCCCGCGCGTTCATCGCGGTCATCGATAATGACTTCAACGCCTTGTTCAAGCAAAGCCGCATAGACATGTTCAGCTGTATTCATAACATCTTTTTCATTCACATTGACCGGTGAAACAATGACTGAATATGGGGCCAGGGGCATAGGCCAAATGATTCCGTTGGCATCATGATTCTGTTCAATACACGCCGCGACTGTCCTGCCGATTCCAATTCCGTAACAGCCCATAATGATGTATTTTTCTTTTCCATCTCGGTCCAAATAAACGGCTTTCATGGCCTTGCTGTATTTTGTCCCCAATTTAAAAACATGCCCGACTTCGATCCCTCGTGCAAACCTCACCGGTTCAAAACACTTTGGACATCTATCTCCTGGCTGGGCGATGCGAAGGTCGGCAAAAGATTCAACCTCGAAATCTCTCCCAAGATTTACATTTTTTAAGTGATAATCCCGTTTATTGGCCCCTGTCACAAAATTGACGAGATTCATGATGGAATAATCTGCAATGATACGGCATTGAATTCCTATAGCCCCCGCATAACCGCGAGGCGCACCCGTGGCTTTCAAGATCATCTCGTCATCAGCCAGTTCAATTTCTGTAGCATTGAGATGGTTTTTGACTTTGATCTCATTGACTTCATGGTCCCCGCGAATCAAAACGGCACAAGCTTGTCCATCGACATTGAATATGAGTGTTTTGACAATTTGCTTTGGTTCCACTTTCAGAAAATCACTCACTTCTTCGATGCTTCTCACATCAGGCGTTTCGACACATTCGACAGGCAGCCATTCGGAAGCCTTTACCGTTTTGAACTGCGGTTTCATGATTTCCGCCTTCTCCAGATTGGCGGCATACTGGCACTTCTCACAGAAGACGATTGCATCCTCGCCGGATTCAGCCATCACCATAAATTCGTGGGAAAAACTTCCTCCAATACTTCCGGAATCCGCTTCCACAGCTCGAAAATTCAAACCACATCGTTGAAATATTCTGTGATAAGCACGAAACATTCTTTCATAGCTTTTCTCTGCACCTGCTTCATCCGCATCAAAGCTGTAAGCATCTTTCATCCCGAACTCACGACAACGCATGACTCCAAACCTTGGTCGAACTTCGTCCCGAAACTTTGTTTGTATTTGATAAAGATTCAAAGGCAATTGACGATATGTTTTTACGTCGTTTCGGACCAGATCGGTTATGACTTCTTCATGCGTCGGCCCAAGACAGTATTCTCTTTGGTTTCGATCTCTGAACCGCAAAAGCTCTTTTCCGTAATGAGTCCATCGCCCCGATTCCTGCCAAAGTTCCGCCGGCTGCACCATAGGAAGCAATACTTCCTGCGCGCCAGCTTTGTTCATCTCTTCGCGGATAATATTTTCTACCTTATGAAGCACCCTACAGCCCAACGGTAAGTAAGTATAAATACCACTCGTTAATTTTCTAATCATGCCGGCACGAATCATGAGCTGATTGCTCACCACTTCAGCATCCGAAGGGATTTCCCGCCCCGTAGGTAGGTGCATTTCCGAATAACGCATTTAACCTCCTCGTTTTTCATCGTCCAGTTGCCTGATCTCCTCAAGCAGCACAGGGACAAAATCTTTTTCTTCTATCTTTTTATAGGCAACACCTTTTTTAAACATCATACCAAAACCATGACCTCCTGCGATACCGATATCCGCATCAGCGGCCTCGCCAGGCCCATTCACGACACATCCCATCAAAGCGACTTTGATATAATCTTTTCTTCCGGCAAGAGCCTTTTCCACTTTCGACACCAAACCGACTAAATCAATTTGACAACGACCGCATGTTGGACAAGAAATGATTTCTGGACCGATTTGACGGATTTTTAGTGCCCGTAAAATCCCATAGGCGATCGGCAATTCTTGCAGTGGATCCCCCGTTACGGAAACGCGAATCGTGTCACCGATTCCCTCATTGAGCAGCGACCCTATACCAATGCCGGATTTGACGGCTGCGTCGACAAGCGTTCCTGCCTCAGTCACCCCAACATGAAGGGGATAATCGGTTTTTCCTGCGATCATCCGATAAGCTTGAATCATCATAGACACATCCGATGATTTCAAGGATATCTTTAGAAGATCAAAACCAAGATTTTCAAACAACTCTATATTGAGCATGGCGCTGGCATACAAAGCTTCTGCAGTCACACCGCCATAATTCAGTACGACGTCTTTTTGCAAAGAGCCGGCATTAACACCGATTCGAATGACAGTCTCACGCTCTTTTGCCGCTTTAACGATTTCTGAAATCTTATCCCTGGAGATGTTTCCCGGGTTGATTCGGATGCCATCGGCTCCGTTTCTTATGGCATCAATGGCTAATTGATAGTGGAAATGGATATCCGCAATAATCGGGATATCGATACGCTTCTTGATTTGTCCAAGGGCGCTCGCTGCTTCTTGATCCGGGACGGCCACTCTGACAATTTCACAGCCGGCATCTTGAAGCGAATGAATTTGCCGAACAGTCTCATCGATGTTGCGGGTATCTGTGTTGGTCATAGACTGTACCACAACAGGACTATCGCCACCGATATTCACATGCCCAACTCGGATTCGCTTTGTTTTTCTTCTTTTCGAGACAGTATCGCTCACGTTTCCCCTCTTTCTTGTTTCAAGATTTATTTTCCCTGCCAGCAGTATAAACACAATTGATCCCGCGGCAAACCAATGGCGGCAATCATGTCGTCAATCGTCAAGTACTTTAGAGACGTTACATTTAAGTCTTGACGGATCCATTCAATCATTTTTTTGTAATGTGCTGATGATGGATCTAGATATCGCTCAGGATTTTCGATATCTTTGCCTTCAATGCTTCGGATAGCTTTTCGAGAAACCAGTTCCGCGGTTGATCTGGTCGTCGCCGCATAGACACATGGAAACATGAGAGGGGGACATGCCGGACGAATATGGATCTCTTTCGCTCCGTTGTCCCAGAGTTTTTTAATCGTGTAATTCTTGAGTTGGGTTCCTCTGACAATCGAATCGTCACAGATAATCATTCGATTACCGTTAATTACATCCCTTACCGCTGAAAGCTTCATTGTGGCGACTAGATCTCGGATATCCTGTGTCGGAGGCGTGTAACTTCTTCCGTAACCGGGTGTATACTTGACAAGCGGTCGTCGGAAGGGGATCCCCGACTCCATGGCATAACCGATGGCATGTCCAACCCCTGAATCCGGAACGCCGGCGACAAAATCCGCCTTCACACCGTCGCGTCGGGCAAGAAAAGCGCCGCATCTTTCTCTTGCTGTTTCAACACTGATTCCATCATAACTCGATGACGGATAACCGGTGTATATCCATAAAAAAGAACATATTTTCTTTTGCGTTCCCTCCGGTTTCATTTGCTTTACACCGTCGGCCGTCAACAAAATAATCTCTCCCGGCCCGACAAACCTCAATAATTCATATCCAAGGTTTTCAAATGAACTGGCTTCTGTCGCAACGGCGTAAGATTTTTTTTTGGAATCTTTCCATTTCCCCACAGCGAGAGGAAATCGTCCAAATTTGTCTCTGGCCGCATAAACACCATCAGGTGTCAGCACAAGCACGCAAATGGACCCTTCAATGATGCCCCGCATTGAGGCAATGCCTTCGACAATGTTATCTCCTCTGTTAATAAGAGAAGCAACAATTTCTGCATTATTTACTCCGCCACCACCGACTTCTGTGAAAGATGCCCCTTCATTGAGAAGTTCATTGATCAACTTTTCCTTATTATTGATAAGACCTGTACAGACTAAAGCATATAACCCAAACTTTGAACGAAAGATTAAGGGTTGAGGGGCTTCATCTTCAATCGCCCCTATACCGGAAAAACCTTCCATTTTCTTATAGTCATCGACAAACCTGGATTTAAACTGGGCCTGAGATATATCATGAATCGTTTTATAAAAGCCTCGAGGACCGAATACGGCCATTCCTCCATGTTCTGTACCGAGGTGAGAATGATAGTCTGTCCCATAAAAAAGCGTTTGCGCACAATTTTCTTCAGCAACAACTCCAAAAAGGCCACCCATTATTTAATCCTTCCCATTGATTTCATTCAAAATTAAATGATCCAAGACCACTTGTGATGAATCGTCGTTTGTTTGCAATTATCTTCGACTATTCATGATCAGTTTTCGCATCTATTCATTCTTACTATCTTTCGGTAAGATCCATTCGTAAAAATGTGAAACAATTTTCCCCGTATTTTCTCTTATCAACCACATAGATTCTATCCGGAATTGTCGTCAGTCTTTCTTTTTCTGAATGTTGGAGTATTATAATTCCTTTTTTTCGTAAAATGGGAAATTTTAGCAATTGCTTCAGCGTCGCTTCTACTAGCCCATGATGGTATGGCGGATCGGAAAAGATTACATCAAATTCGTATCTTTCTTCGTAAAGTTTTCTTAATGCTGCTTGAAAATCTGTCGTTAACACGAGAGATTTTTCGGAATACCCACAAACATTTAAGTGCTTTATGATCAGCGCGGACAGGGATTTATTTTTTTCAACGAAAACAACTTTTCGAGCCCTACGGCTGAGTGCCTCCAAACCGACTGAACCGGAACCGGAAAATAAATCCAAAAAAGAATCCCCTGAAATGTCCCCTAATAAATTGAAAAGATTTTCTCTTAAATAATCCGATGTTGGTCTTGATGTTGATTTTGATGGGAAAATAAATACCCGTCCTTTAGCATCACCCCCAGTTATTCTCATAGTAGCACTTTAATCAATGAAATTCACGTTGACTTTGGAGTCTGTTGGGATATTTTTTTTTCTTCAGTGTCTCTATG
>CAZPTW010000041.1:0-12692 GCA_964589235.1 uncultured Smithella sp.
GTGGCGGGTTGTCCTTCCCATACGATGTTTTCGGCGAGGAGCTCAACCCATCTGACCTGTCCGTCACAATGGATGATTTTGAAAGAGGAATGGGGGGGCGCCTTTTCTTTGGTCATTCTTCGGCTGAAATCATCGGCGACCCGATCGCGGTCATCGGGATGGATCAAATCGATAAGCGGCCTCGATTTCAATACGTCCTCGGGATAGCCGCTCAACGCCACGGCGGCGCGATTGAGAAAGACCATTTTCATGTTCTGGATGATCACGATGGCTTCTTGCGCGTTTTCCACGATATGGTGATACTTGGCTTCGCTGTCGCGAAGGGACGTTATGTCGCTTTGACATTTTTTCAGCTTTTCTTCAAGCGCGGTGACCCTGATGAAAAGCGTGTCGTGAGAAACCTTTCGTGTCATAGACGCCGAGCCTCGATCTGGTATGCGGACCGGACATCGAAAAACGAGCCCTTCCGCCTTAGGGATGCCTCGATCTCCGGCTTTCGGAGATTTCTCATTATGGCACATTCTTCGACCGATTGACAATGGAAAGATGGCATCGGCCGATCGGACGGGCTGTCGTCAAACGCGCTTGCAATCGCCGCCATGGATGAGTTTCAGGATTTTCCGACGCGCGGCGGCTCGACGCATTCCGCATAGAGATCGTAGTGATCGGCTGAGATGATTTTGCACGCGACGATCTGGCCGATTTGGACGGTTTTGCCTTGGATGTAAGTGACACCGTCGATTTCCGGGGCTTGCCTTCGGCAGCGGCCGATGAAGTCATAGCCTGCCTGCGGGCATCGCTCTTCGACGATGACATCCTGAACGGTTCCGATCAGCGCGGCGTTGATGGAACGGGAAATCTCCGCCTGTTCGTTCATGACCGCGTCGCGACGTCTTTCCTTTTCTTTTTCTGAAATCCGTGAGGGGACGCTGAAGGCTTGGGTGCCTTCTTCCCTCGAGTAGACAAAGACGCCGAGGTGGTCGAACCGCGCCCGGCGGACGAAATCGAGCAGGCGTTCGAAGCGCTTGGCGGTTTCGCCGGGAAATCCGACGATGATCGATGTGCGGATCGCCACATCGGGCATGATCTTTCGAGCCAAAGCGATCAGTTCCGAAAGGCGCGCCGCCGTCACATGGCGATTCATGGCGGCAAGAATCGTGTCGTCGGCGTGCTGAACCGGCAGGTCGATATACCGGCAGATCTTGGGGTGCCTTGCCATAGCGTCCAAAACCTCGACTGACAGATGCGCCGGATGCATATAAAGCACCCGAAGCCAGGACAGCCCGGGAAGGGCCGAAAGATCGCCCAGAAGCGCGGCGAGTGTCGGACGGTTTTTCAGGTCGTATCCGTAAGCGGTGGTGTCCTGACCGATGAGAATGATTTCTTTCACCCCCCGGCGGATCAGCATGGTCGCTTCCTTCAAAATATCGTCCGGCGTTCGACTGCGGGCCCGGCCTCGAATCGATGGAATAGCGCAGTACGCGCAGTGGTTGGAGCAGCCGTCTGAAATTTTCAGGTAGGCGGTGGCGGATTCGGAAGACAGCATCCGCCGATGCTTTGCGGTCATCAGAAACTCCGGTTTTGTGATAACGGCTTTGCTCTGTAACGGGAGGCTGTTCAAACGCGTCAGGTGATCGGCGATGCGTCCGACTTCGCCCACGCCGATGAACAAATCCACTTCGGGGAGGTCGGAAAGCAAGGTCTTGGCGTAACGCTGCGCCAGGCACCCGGCGACCACGAGCTTGAAAGGGCGGTGTTTTTTTTCTTCGGCCAGGGCCAGAATGACGTCGATGGCTTCTTCCTTGGCGGGCTGGATGAACCCGCAGGTATTGACGATGACGACGTCCGCGTCGTCTGGGGTCTCCACGATCCTCATCCCCCGGGCGCAGATCTCCCCGCTCATGACTTCCGAATCGACGAGATTCTTCGAACATCCCAGCGATATCATATGGAGCTTTCCGGTCAATTTATTTTTCACTGGGCAGCTTCCGAATCAGAACTTTGCGGGGTTTGGCCCCGTCGGATGGGCCGACGATCCCTTCACGCTCCATTTGTTCGATGAGGCGCGCGGCGCGGTTGTAGCCGATTTTCAAATATCGCTGGACGAGCGAAATGGAGGCCTGTCCGAGCTCGCCGACAAGCGCCACGGCTTCGTCGTACTTTTCATCGTAGCCGTCTTCCTCGGTCTGGGCCTGAACCGACTCGAGTTGGAATGTTTCAATCGATGTGTCGTATGTCGGCTGCGCTTGTATCTTTAAATAATCGACCACGCGCGAGATTTCCGGATCGGAGACGTAGGCCCCATGAATACGCGTGAGTTTGGAGGTGCCCGGCGGGATGAACAGCATATCGCCCGCGCCCAAGAGCTGCTCCGCGCCGGTTTGATCGATGATCGTGCGCGAATCGATTTTGGAGGACACCTTAAACGAGATCCGGGTGGGGAAGTTGGCTTTGATGAGGCCCGTGATGACATCCACGGACGGCCGCTGGGTGGCGATCATCAAATGAATGCCCGCGGCGCGGGCCATCTGGGCCAACCGTGTGAGGGATTCTTCAACGTCACGCGGAGCGACCATCATCAAGTCGGCCAGTTCGTCGATGACCACGATAATGTATGGCAGTTTGACATGTTCGACGGAGGCTTGATGCCGCCCGTCGTCTTGCGGGTTGCTGTCCGTCGTCGCGGCGTCGGGTCTGGCGGGGCGGGGCATCGCCGTTATCCTGCCTTTTGCGCCGGTCAGGATCATTTCGTTGTATGCGTCGATGCTTTTGACATTGAGTCGGCTGATGATTTTGTAGCGGCGTTCCATTTCTTCCACCGTCCAGCGGAGCACCTGGGAGGCTTTTTTGGGGTCCACGACCACGGGGTGCATCAAATGTGGGATGCCCTCGTAGGAAGACAGCTCCAACCGTTTGGGATCGACCATCAGGAATTTGATGTCATCGGGTTGCGCTTTGAACAGAATGCTGCAAATCATGGCGTTGAGGGCCACGCTTTTGCCCGAACCGGTCGTCCCGGCGATGAGGAGATGCGGCATTTTGGCGAGGTCCGCGATGACCGGCGTTCCGACAAAATCCACACCCATGGCGATGGGGAGCCGGTGGGCCGAATGTTGAAACGCGTCGTTGTCCAAGACGTCTTTTAAATAGACAGGATCGCGTTTGGCATTGGGAATTTCGATCCCAATGACGGATTTGCCGGGAACCGGCGCCAAAATCCGAATGCTCGGCGCCATCAGCGCCAGGGCCAGATCATCGGCAAGCGTGGTGATGCGGTTGATCTTGACGCCGGGGGCGGGTTCCAATTCATACATGGTGATGACCGGGCCGGGCAGGACCTCCACCACTTTGGCTTCCACACCGAAATCGGCGAGTTTCTTTTCCAGGATGCGCGAATTGGCGACCAGCAGGTCCCGTTTGATGCGCGTGTCCTTCTGCGGCCCTTCGGAGAGCAGCGAAAGCGGCGGCAGCTGAAACGTACCGTCGGATTTGAGTTTGCTGAAATCGAAATGCGTCTGCTCGATCTTGCGGGGCTTGGGTTTTTTGGCCGGAGGGTCCGATTCTTGAACGGCCGGCGGTGTCTTGATCTCGATTTGCGATTTGGTGAAACGGGCCCGGATGATCGCCCATCGTTGTCTGAGAGAGGAGGCGAGATTTGAGATGCTTTGCGTGAATTTTTCCGTGACGGACACGATGGAATAGTCGACGATGAAATAAAGCGAAATGATGAGTCCCACGATTAAAATGATGTAAGTGCCCGCCGCGTTGAAGTAGGAAAGCAAAAACCACTCGATGCCCGCGCCGATGAGACCTCCCGCCTTGAGTTTCTCTCCCTGAAACGTCACGCCGTTTTTCAGCAACGTCCCGCAAAGGCCCGTCAAGGAAAGCGTGAAAAAGATGAACCCCGTCACCCGAGGGAAAAAGAGGGTGAAGGCCGGACGCACGAAATATTGAAAGGCACAGATCAATAGCGCGGACGGCAGTAAAAAAACGGCCAACCCGAAAAGCCGGATCATCGAATCCGCCACATAAGACCCGAATTTTCCGGTCAGATTGTGGGTCGACGCGCCGTCGACCACAAAACGCGTAAAGGACGGATCGTGGGGGGAATAGGAAAAAAGGCACAAAAACAAGAAGATCGCCAGCGCCAGGCACAGCACGCCTTTGATTTCCCGCATGCGTTTGTTTTGATCCTTGGGGGGGTGTTCCATTACGTCGTCGCTTTAAACTCCGTTTGAGTGTCTTCGAGGGTGGACGTTTCGGGATCTTTGTGCGCGTTGTAGTTTTGGATGATGATGTCCCGAACTTTCTGAATCAATGCCTGTCGGTTTTCCAGGGTGTAATTCCGCGTGTCGATCGGTTTGTCGATGACCAGTTTGATGAGGCCGGGCTGGATGCGAAGCGAGCGCTTGGGCATAATTTTCCCGCTGCCGATGATGCTGATCGGAACGATCGGCGCGCCGGATTGAATGGCCAGGTAGAAGGTCCCCTGCTTGAAAGGTTTGATTTGGCCGTCGCGGCTGCGGGTGCCTTCTGGGAATGTCATGACGGATTTGCCCTGTCGGATGCGCAAAGCCGCAAGATCCAGACTCTGCAGGGCTTTTTCGTGGTTTTGCCGGTCGATTTCAATGTATCCGGCGCTTCTCATGGCCTGGCCGAAAACGGGAATGGTGAACAATTCCTTTTTGGCGATCCAACGAAACTGTCCGGGGACATGCGCGAGGGTGATCAAGATATCGAAGTCGCTTTGGTGATTGGCCATGAGAATCTGGGGTTTGGTCCGCAGAATGTTTTGCCCGCCGATGACTTCCACTTTGGTTGAACACAAAAAAAGCAGGATTTTCGCCCAGAGATTGGCGACTTTATGCACGTTGTTTTCCGCATTGTGGAAAAAAGAAAACACGACCGCCCAGAAAGAGAAAAACGCGGTGACGGCGACGCCTAACGTGACTAAAAGTGCCGAGCGGATCATCCAGATTTCATCCTTCAATCATCGGGGTCATGATAACGGCTCGATTTTTACTTGATAAAACTCATGAAGTCAATGAGGAATCCCATCGTGAAGGGATCGATTTTCATGGAGGTGGATGAGAGGCGCAAAAGGTGGGCCGACTGATCCGCGTGGGAGTGGATTGGCCATCGAGCCGACCGGCCGGGTTGTGATGCAAAAAGCGATCGACTGTTTTCAAGAGGCGATCCCAGGGGACCCGCGCGTCAGATCGCTTGATGTGACGCGCGGTTGACCCATGATGAATGGGTGACCGGCGTCACAAAAGACAGGCTATTGTGGGGAGGCGCCGCAAAAAAGGATCCATTTTTGCTAAACTTTTTTGTGTTTTTGACGATCCCCTCTACATACATTCATTCTTTTTGAAAGGAGATCGTTTTATGAACAATGCGACGGTGAAACAAATCATGGCCTATTTACAGGAAGAATTAGGAGGTGGAATCGTCTCGGCTGACATCTACAGCGCAAGCGACGGACAGAGCATCGGGGGGATCAATTCAAACCTCAAAGGCGCGGCGCTTTTGGCGCGCGTGAC
This sequence comes from uncultured Smithella sp., assembly GCA_964589235.1. GTDB lineage: Bacteria > Desulfobacterota > Syntrophia > Syntrophales > Smithellaceae > UBA8904. The sequence continues at coordinate 5,544 of CAZPTW010000041.1, forward strand.
CGTCCAGCTTCAAAATGCGATTAAGGCCGCGGGTTTCAAAGGTCTGGGTCCCTATTATCTGATCACCATCGAAGAATCCCTGGCGGCCGTCGTCGTTCCCATGGGGGCCTATGAGTGCGGTATCATGGTCGATACCTCCAAAGCCAAAATGGGCCTCGTTTTAAATCTGGTCATTCCCGGCATTCTAGAAATCGCCAACAAAAAATAACGCTCAAGAGGGGTCGTTTCAGGACCGTCCTCCGAGCCTCTCATCGGAATGATTCAGACCTCGCTGGACCAGGAACGATCAAAAGCAAACCAAGCGACATCAAGTATGGATGAATTCATAAAAGGAGACCCAACGATGAACAATGCAAAAATTCAGCAAATCATGTCCTATCTGCAGGAAGAAATCGGCGAAGGCATCATATCCGCTTCCATTTATACGGCCAATGACGGACAAAGCCTTGGAGGAATCAATTCCAATCTCAAAGGCGCGGCCCTTTTATCGAGGGTGACCGTTCAACTCACGGCGGCCGTGAAAGCGGCGGGGTTCAAAGGGATGGGGCCTTACTATCTCCTGACCATCGGCGAGAACACGGCGGCCTTGGTGATCCCGATGGGCGCTTACGAATGCAGCATGATGTTCGACACCAACAAGGCGAAAATGGGGTTGATCGTCAACGTCATTGTCCCCCACATCATTGAGATGGCCCAAAAATAGACAAGACGATCCCATCATTTTTCAGTTTTTGATCGTTTTCCGCTCAGGCTTCCCCATGCGTGTGAAACAGGATGGTCCATGGCATGGGGAAAAATCATCTCTTTCGAGAAGACGTCGTGATTTGCCGATACGTCTTGAATATTCACGTTGTTTGGAGATCACGGTGACCACCGGCCACGGCAAATGCAGGCTGGTTCTCAATTCGCGTCGTTCATGCCCAAGCGACGACAAAATCTTTTTTCCTTGACAAACGTTTCTGCGTCTTTTACAACCCTCTAAACACGACAGCACGTGGCCGAGGATCGGCCGATGGATTTGTTTCACCTGATCCGAAACGAAGGAGAAACCAGATAGGCGCAAGCGAAACGTTGACGCCGTGTCTTGGCAGCCAAGGAGTTCAGATGGAGCTTTTTTTTCAGCAGGTCTTCAACGGGATCATGTTGGGCAGCACCTATGCCATTGTCGCACTCGGTTTGACGCTTGTTTACGGGATCTTGCATGTGCCGAATTTCGCGCATGGGCACATGTACATGCTCGGCGCCTATGTCTGCTTCTTTTTGATCACCATTTTCGGATTTTCTTATTGGCCCGCGGTGGCTTTGGCGGCCGTTCTCCTGGGGCTGGCGGGGGTGGTCTTGGAGTTTCTGGTTTTTAAACCGTTGCGCAACGACAAGGGCTTCAATCCATTCATCGCGGCACTGGGCGCTTTGATCATTTTGGAAAACGCCGTGGTGGTTTTGTGGGGGCCGGAGGGCCAGCGCATTCCCAATCCCTATCCCGGGATCTTTGACGTTTTCGGCATCACCATGTCTCATCAGCGCCTGCTGGTGATCGGGGTCGTGCTGGCGCTGATCGTTCTTTTACAGCTTTTCATCAAGAAGACCACGCTCGGCAGCACCATCGAAGCCGTGGCTCAAAATAAAGAAGGTGCGGCGCTTGTCGGGATTAACGTGAATTTCGTTTCCGCGATGACCTTTGCCATCGCCACCGCCCTGGCCGCGGTGGCCGCCTGTCTGGTCGCCCCCATCTTCATGATCTCGCCCAGCATGGGGGCGCTCGTGGGCATGAAAGCGTTCGTCATCGTCATTCTGGGCGGATTGGGCAGCATTCCAGGGGCGATTGTCGGCGGGCTCATTTTAGGACTGATTGAAGCCATCGGCGGCGGGTATTTTTCCGCCGCGTATAAAGACGTCTTCGGGTTCGGCGCGCTGGTTTTGATCCTGGCCATCAAACCCACCGGACTGTTCGGGAAGGAGATCAAAGGCCGATGATGAAGTGGGTCAAGTCGAATGGGTTTTATCTGCTCATCCTTGTGGCGGCTGTCGGACTTCCACTGGTCTTGACCAACCGCTATTACGCGCAGGTGCTCACCATGTGTCTGTTGTTCGGTATCGCCGCTTTGAGTTTGAACTTGATTTTGGGTTTTACCGGACAACCGACGCTCGCCCACGGCGGTTTTTTTGCCATCGGGGCCTACGGCGTGGCGATCCTGACGCTGACGTTGGGCTGGAATTTCTGGATCGCTCTGCCAGCCTCGGCGCTTTTGGCCGCTCTGATCGGCCTTCTGGTCGGTTTGCCGACGCTTCGGACCAAAGGGTCCTACTTCGCCATCGCGACGCTGTGTCTGGGAGAGATCATCTATTTGGTTGCGGGCAACTGGATCGAACTGACCGGTGGGCACAACGGCTTGGTCGGCATCCCTTCGCCCAGCCCGATCGTCCTTCCGGGACTCGGTCAAATTTCTTTCAACACGCAGGCGTCTCAATATTATCTGGTCTTGTTTTTTCTGTTGCTGACGCTTTTTGTCATGTATCGCATTCGAGAGTCGCTTCGGGGGCGGACGTTCATGGCCGTGCTCAGCAACGAAGATTTAGCCGAGGCGGTGGGGATCAACACCTTCCGGACCAAACTGCTTTCCTTTGTCGTCGCCAATTTTTTCGCCGCGTTGGCCGGGGGCATTTACGCGAGCCTCATCGGCAGCATCAGCCCGTCGGTTGCCTCGATCGCCTTGACGTTCAACTTTCTGATTTACGTCATGTTGGGAGGCGTGGCGACATTGGCCGGGCCGATCATCGGCGCGCTTTTCATTCCGATCCTGCTTGAATACTTGCAGTTCCTTCAAGATTACCAAATGATCCTGTTTGGGGTTTTGCTGATCGTCGTCATTATCTATTTCCCCACGGGATTCATGGGGCTTTATGTCAAAATTCGCGAGAGAGTGAAAAAATCCATGGCGGGGGCGTGACGTGCTGCTCAAAGGCGAACATCTGGTCAAGAATTTCGGCGGCACAGTGGCTGTCGACGATGTGAGTTTTCATATCAACGAGGGGGAGATTCTCTCCATCATCGGACCCAACGGGGCCGGCAAGTCCGTCTTGTTCAGTTTGATCAGCGGCGTGAACAAGCCGACATCCGGCAGCATTCGGTTTTGCGGCGAGGAACTGGCGGGATTGAGTCCCAGCCGGATCTCGCGAAAAGGAATTTCGCGAACGTTTCAGCTGACGGCTCTGTTCGACCGGTTGCCGGTGGCGCTCAATCTGGCGCTTGGTTACTACAAATGCACGAAAAGCGGCTTTTGGGGAGGGCTTCTGCACACGCCGCAGTGGAAGAAAGACAAGCAGAAGGTCGAGGAAAAGGTGATCGAAATGCTGGGATTTCTCGGCTTGGGGGCGAAGGCCTTTGCGGTGGCCTCCACTCTCTCGCAAGGGGAACAGAGGCTTTTGTCCATCGGGATCGCACTCATCAGCGAGCCCAAATTGATTTTGTTTGATGAGCCGACCGGCGGCTTGGTGCAGGAAGACACGGAGATGATTACGCAGATCATCCGTAAGATCAATCAAAAAGGGATTACCGTCTGCTTGATCGAACATAAAATGCGCATGATCATGGATTTGGCCGATCGGATCATTGTGTTGAATTACGGTAAAAAAATCGCTGAGGGGAAGCCCGCGGACGTTGCGGCCGATCCGCAAGTCATTGAAGCTTATCTGGGAAGAAAAAGGGATGCTTAAATTAACGAATATCACCACGATGATCGGCGAGCATCAAGTGATTTCCGATGTGTCGCTGGAGATTGCCCGAGGCGACTTTGTCGCGCTTCTGGGTGGAAACGGCGCCGGGAAGACGACGTTGTTTCGAACGATTGTCGGCGTGTTGAAACCGGCAAAGGGAACGGTCGCGTTCAAAGGCGAGGAAATCAGTCGGCTGCCGGCGCACCAAGTCGTCGGCCGGGGGTTGGCGCTCTGTCCGGAAGGCCGTCAGCTTTTTCCGCAGCTCACCGTATATAAGAATCTCATGCTGGGGGCCTATCATCGCAAGGACAAGAAAGGAATTCAAGAAACGCTGGAACAAGTTTACACGCTGTTCCCCCGACTGAAGGAAAGGCGCCAGCAAATGGCCGGGACCTTCTCCGGCGGCGAGCAGCAGATGCTGGCCATCGGCCGTGCCATCATGTCCAAGCCCGAAATGCTGCTTTTGGATGAGCCGTCGATGGGGCTTGCGCCTTTGGTGGTCGAAGGGATCGCCGATGCGATATCACAGCTCAACAAGATGGGGATCACCGTTTTTTTGTCGGAACAAAACGCTCAGATCGCCCTCATGATCACCCGGCGCGGTTACGTTTTGGAAAACGGGCGTCTGGTTTTGGAGGGGGAAAGCAAAGATCTCCTGACCAACGACAAAGTGAAAAAAGCCTATTTGGGAACCTAGGTCGGGACGGGACTGCGATTCGAACGGTCGTTGAAGAAAAAAGAGCTCCAAAACCCCGACTGGGGAGGAGCTCTTTTGATTCTTTCAGGGAAGGGGATTTAACTCCACGCTTTTTCCGCTGCGGCGTTTCGGCCGGCGATGCGCCCGAAGACGAGGCAGTCGATAACCGCGCAGCTTCCCAGCCTTACCGCGCCATGCACGCCGCCTGTGGCTTCTCCAGCCGCGTAGAGGCCGGGGATGGGTTTATCGGTCATGAGGTCCAAGGCCTGCGCTTTGGTATTGATGTTGACGCCTCCCATGCAATGATGCACTTTGGGCATCAGCCGCATCGCGTAGAAAGGCGGGGTGCCGATGGGCTTCGCGTCTTTCCAGAGATAGCGTCCCCAGGCTTCGTCTTTTCCTTTCACCAGCGCTTCATTGTATTTCTTGACTTCTTCCATCAAGGGCTCGATCGGCACGTTGTAGGCTTTGGCCATTTCTTCGAGGGTGTCATATTTTTTCACGATACCGCGTTCGAGAAACTTGGGAATGGCGTCCTTTTGAAGTCGGGTGCCGTGTTCGTCGCAAAAGGCGATACACTTATTGCCCGCCTTGAGGATCGCGTCGGCGCGGACTTTACGATCCGCAAGCTCGTTGACGAACCGGCGACCGGTCTTGGTGTCGATCCACAGGCCGTAGATGGCGGCGCAGCCCTGGCCGAAGAATGCCGCCAAACCAAACCCTTTTTCATCCGGGCTGCCCCAAGGGGCCAACTGGATCCAGGACAGTTGAACGGGGGTGCAGCCGATGCGCAACGCTTCGCGAAGCGCCTCCGACGTGGCGCCGGGCTGATTGGTCGTATCCACTGTTTCCACCAGACGCGGATCCTGAATGGTACGGAAGGCGACATCGGCGCCGAAACCGCCGGTCGCCATGACCACGGCTTTCCTGGCCTTGATGTTGATCAATTTGCCGCTTGCGGCATTGGGGAAAACGTATTTGTCGCGAATCTGAACGCCTTTGACACGCCCGTCCGCATCGCGGTAGAGTTGGGTCAAAAAGCTCTGAAGCCTGGGTTGCACCCCCATCTCTTTGAGTTTGGCCAGCTGGGCGTTGACGATTGCCGAACCGCTTTGATTGTAGGTGCTGTACATTCTAGGCACGGAATGGCCGCCTTCCTGGCTGACGCGGTCCTTGTATTGCACCCCCAACTCATTGATGGTCCACTGGACGGTGGCATTGGACTGATCGGCCACCATCTTGGCCAGATCCACGTGATTGAGGTGCAAGCCCGCGGTGAGCATATCCTGGAGGAGGAGTTCCGGCGAGTCCTTGATGCCTTGCTTTTCCTGAAGGGGGGATCCTGCCGCGGCGACGACGCCGCCGTTGACGATCGAATTACCGCCTGCCGTTTTCATTTTTTCCAAGATAACGACCGACGCGCCCGCTTTTTTGGCTTCATACGCCGCCGCGAGTCCCGCAAAACCGCTCCCAACGATGACCACATCATAGGTTTCATCCCACTTTTTCGGCAGCGCCGTCGCCGCCTCTGCAGTCCATGGCTTCACCGCCGCGCCGGTTGCGGCAAGGCCCGCCATGGCCGCGGCGCCGCCTGCGGTTTTCAAAAAACTCCGCCGGTTCAACGTTTTTCCATTTTTTTTAATGTCTGTCATAATTGCCTCCTGATTTTCATATTTTGTCAATGGAATGCCTTCTCGTTTTTTTGATCCATTTGATGGTTAAATCAAAATCGGGTCATTGCAATCCAGATCTCCGGATTTGGAGCATTCGGTTTGCTGCGCTTGAAAAATTCACCGATGGAAAAGATAAAGGGTGTTGGAACAGGACCGAAGAAGGAAGATAAAAAAACATCTTGAACAAAAACGCAAACCTCATACATTGGTTTTTTTATAGCATAAACATCGCGCGATTGCAATCGGACGATTCGTTGGAGCCGCAGATGGCGGCGCATACTCGACGGACGGCCGGAGCGGTCGCATTTGCCACCTCCTTTGAGGTCACTGATCAACAGGACCGTTTATGGGCCATAACACCGGAGTGATCATGCGCTCCCTATTGCCTCATAAATAAATGTTACCGAAAGAAGAGCGAGAGAGGGAAACGTTGCCTCATAAAAGATGTTACCGGAGCCGGGTAATCCTTTTGAGCTTCATTTCTATGATATTTCTTAACTCAAACGGGTTGAGTCGTTCAAGTTGTTTTATGAGAGCATCTTTTATGGTTTGTGGAGTATATCCAGAGTCCATGATTCTTTGATAAGGGGTTTTAGGGCTATCGTGTTTTTTGATGGTTTTCGATCCGATGCGTTCTTTTTCAATAAGTTTGACAGAGGGGAGGAAAAAGTTGTGATAGAGCCGCCATTCGTTGCGATAGAGATTGTTCATGAGCGCAACGACTTTGGGGTTGTCTAATCTTTGATACCCGAACCATTGGCGGACATGCGTCCAGTTTTTCTGTTCGATGTGGGCGTTGTCGTCTTTGTGATAAGCTCTGCTGCGGGTAAAGCGAATGGGCTGTTTACGATTCGTGAAATGGCGCAGGAGATGGTAATTGAGGAACTCACCGCCGTTGTCGGAATCAAAGCCCAAAAGAGGAAAGGGAAGCATTTTTTCAACATCTTTAATTTGATCCAAGACGCCTTTTTCACCTTTGCCCCAAACCGCCCTTTGTTCCGTCCATCCCGTGGCAATATCGGTAAAATCAACGGTGTAGGCAAACATACCCAAAAGAGTATCGCC
>CAZPTW010000042.1:0-12545 GCA_964589235.1 uncultured Smithella sp.
TTTGGGAATCCGCCATGTCTGCCGTCAAAGCATCGATTTGGAATCGCCCGAAGAAACGGAAAAACGGCTCATCCGCCATCTTTTGGCTTTGAATTTCAAGAAAAAAGCCATCGCCGAAAAGCTCGGTGTCTCCCGCGCCACTTTATACCGAAAATTGATCAAATACCGCCTCCTGCACAAACCAGACACCGACGTGTCCTCATAACGCGCATCACCCCAGAGGCAAAAAAACGCCGCCGGCATCATCCTGATGTTCCGGCGGCGCGTCAAACCTTTCAGAGAACCAAAATCAACCGCCTGAAAGGACAGGGCCGTCTACCCGACGCCACCCGTTCAGTTATTGTGGCGGTAGGAATAAAACCAGCTGGCATCCTTGTTGTGCTCTGCGCCGTATAGATAGGTCTGATAGGACACGTTGCCGTCCATATGGTACAGCATGAAAGCGGTGATGTATTTTTTGGCCCGATTGGTGTTGGTGTTGTTGATGCTGCCCGGCATCCAGTCTGTATGCCGGAAGCCGTTGAAATAGGCAAGCGTCCGGTCGATCGACGTGGGCAGCCTGGTGTACATCGTCACAACCGCCGAGGGAGAGGCGATCACGTCGGAGGTGCCGGTATAGCAGATGGTGCTGGATTTGATGCCGCTTAAGTTGTAGGAGAAATCCATGTAAGGCGCCAATGCCTGCGTCGTTTTGACACCGGATCCCAAGGAAGACGACGCCAGAAGCGTGCCGCCGCCGCCTTTGGAGAAGCCCATGATCTGCAGCTTGGACGTGTTGACTTTTCCTTTGATGGCGCTGCCGGTGCGCGTGTTTTCGCTTTTCAGCATGGCGATGCCGGCCTTGTGAGCTCTGGTCCAGGAATTATTGAATCCATAAATATTGTTCGGGGTCATGGCGTAAACAATGTACCCCCACTGGGACAGATGATTGGCGATCCAGGCCATATCACTGTAAGTATTGGTATAGCCGCCCGTGAGGGTGGTCGCCCCCACCGCACCGCTGAGACTGCAAGGGTAGTACACTTTGGCCGCGGCATACCCAATGTTGGAAGGCGGCGTATACGTGCAGGTTGAATAAGGCCCTGTGGCATCCGGTGACGTCACCGCCCAGGCCAACGTACAAAACGCGAAAGACATCATGAAAACGGCCAACATCACCCCTAAACTTCTTTTCTTCATAAATTCCTCCTTGAAAATTTTTGTAAAAGAAAAAGGGCCCGTCACGTACGTGATATTTTCACGTTCCCCTTTCCTCTCGTTTCCCGGGACGATTCTATCGCCCCGAAACTATGCGACGTTTATAGAGGATCTATTTAGCAATTTATGTACCACGAGACACAGTTGTCTCATCAATAGTTCATGACTCAATGTCGACAAAGGTCACAAGCTTTTTCACAACCTTCTTCAGCTCCCCCATCGTCTCAAATCCAGTCTCACATGTCCCAATTTCGAGACATTTCATCGGACACACGCGGTGACAACGTGATGGGTTTCTTTTTTGAGATACGGATAACGTTCGATCAATTTTCTTGAAACAAAAAGATAGGCAAAATCTTCAACGGCTCTCAGGCGAAGATGTCCCCAACCGACGCTCCGCTGGAAGAAAACAACCGGCCATACAAACCGACGTGCATGAGCCGTCACAGGGTTCGATGTGAATCGTGACGGTCGAAGCGGGATATCGATCGGTGATGACTTGTTTTAAATCCCGCGCGATGGCGTGGGAATCCTTCACGGTCATCTGTGGTTCCACTTTGATGTGAAATTCGATAAACCGGAGATGTCCGGCTTTGCGGGTTTTGAGTTGATGATACCCGTGAATGTCAGGCCGCCGCTTGGCAATGACGTTTCGAATCCACTCTTCTTCGTCTAGCGGCAATTTGACGTCCATCAAATCTTCCAGTGCCTTGACCGTGAGCGCATAAGCCGCCTTCAGAATGAACACCGCCACAAAGATCGCCGCCACCGAATCCAACCAGTGAATCCGCGGATCCACAAAAAAGAAGTGGCTCGCCCAAATGATCGCCAAACTGACCATGACGCCCGCAGACGTATAGACATCGGTTCGCAAATGCCAGGCATCCGCTTGCAGCGCGATGGAATCGGCCTCTTTGCCCACCGCGAAAAGCCGGGAGGACACAAACAGATTGACGGCCGCGGACACAAACATCACGAACACCCCCCATCCGGGCCTTTCGAGCTCTTGCGGCGCAAACAACCTCTTGATGGCTTCGAAAATGATCCAGAAAGAGGCGATGAAAATTAAAACAGCTTCCACAAGACCGGAGATCCCCTCCAGTTTTCCGTGACCGAAGGGATGGGCTTCATCCGCCGGCAGATGCGATTTCTTCACGGAAAACATGGCAATCATCGCCGCCAGAAGGTCCATTCCGGAATGAATCGCTTCTGAAATGATCGAAACGGAGCCGATGACCGCCCCCACGATCAATTTGAAAACCACCAAAATCGAGTTGGACGCGACGGATAGCAAAGCAACCCGTTCTTTACGCTGCTGTAACGAGGCCAACGTTTTCTCCTTTGCCGTTCTTCGGGTCACCATACCACAATTCGCCCGGATCGTTCCGCCATTATTTTTGTCGCTTGGAGATTTTCTTTGCACTCGCCACAAATTGTGGTACGCAACGTCCCGCAAAAGGGGATATCGATGGACAAAAAATATTTCTTCACCCGCTTTTCCAATCCATCCGCCCGAGAATGGCAAGACTGGCGTTGGCAGATGCGGCATCGCGTCACAAATCCGCAAGCCCTGGGCCGGCTCTTGAACCGGCCCCCTTCATCTTTTTCGGCCATGAAACGCGTCTTGGAGGTCTACCCCATGGCGGTGACCCCTTATTATCTGTCATTGCTCGACCCAAACGGTCAAGACGACCCCCTCTCCGCTCAATGTCTTCCGAATATCGATGAACTGTCGAAATCAGATCAAAGCCAGGAAGATCCTCTGAATGAAGAGGGTTTCATGCCGGTTGCGAAATTGATCCATCGCTATCCCGACCGAGTCCTGGCCGTTCTCACCAAAAGCTGCGCGACATACTGCCGTCATTGCAATCGAAAGCGCTTCTGGACAGTCCGGAACCCGGCGGCCGTTAAAAAATTGATCGACCCGATGGTCCGTTATGTGCGCGCGTCAAAGAACATCCGAGAAGTCATCCTGTCGGGCGGCGATCCACTCTGCTTCGACGACGCAACGCTCGACTACATCTTGTCCTCATTTTCGGCTGTTCCTCATGTGGAGATTCTGCGAATCGGCAGCCGGATGCCGGTTGTTTTGCCCATGCGCATCACCAAAGATTTATGCCGCCTGCTGAAGCGACACCGGCCGCTTTGGTTCAATACGCAATTTAACCATCCTTCCGAAATCACGAAGGAATCGTCTCGCGCCTGCGAGATGCTTCTGGAGGCGGGTATTCCGGTATCCAATCAATCCGTCCTCCTGGCAGGCGTCAACGACACGAAAGAAGTCATGCAAGCGCTCTTGCGCGGGTTACAGAAAATATCCGTTCGTCCCTATTATCTTTTCCATTGCGAGCCCGTGCGCGGCTGCCTTCATTTCCGGACCTCCTTGTTGAGCGGTCTGAACCTGATGGAGGAATTGCGTCGAGACTGTTCGGGGTTGGCCCTCCCCCATTATGTGGCCGATTTGCCGGGAGAGACGGGCAAAATGCCGCTTTTGGCCCTATCGGAAACCATCCAAAAGAATTTAAAGAAACATCAAGATTTTTTTGACTTTTTTGAATAATTGGATTAGGAAGGGCGTCAAACGAATCCGAACAATGATTGAGGATGAGGAGATCAATGATTTATGTACACGGCAAGTGATTTAAGAAAAGGCCTAAGGCTGAAAATCGACGGCGACCCCTATGTCATCACCGAATTTAATTTCGTCAAACCTGGAAAAGGCCAGGCGCTTTACCGCTGCAAACTGAAGAACATGATTACCGGAAGCCAGTTCGAAAGGTCGTTTAGATCCGTCGATGTTTTTGAACCGGCCGACCTTCGTGAAAAAAAGATGCAGTTCCTTTATAAGGAAGGCGACAAATTTTGCTTCATGGACAACGAAACCTACGAACAGATTTATTTAACCGAAGAGCAAGTCGACGACGCGGTGAACTTCATGACCGACAATATCGAGGTTGAAATTCTTCTGTTTGAAGATCGCCCGATCGGCTTGAGCCTCCCGAATTTTGTCGACCTCGTCGTCACAGAAGCCGAGCCTTGGGCGAAGGGCGACACGGTTTCCGGCGCCACCAAGCCCGTCAAAGTCCAAACCGGCTACACCATCCTCGTCCCGACGTTCATCACCGAAGGCGAAAAGATCCGCATCGACACGCGCACCGGAGAATATCTGACCCGCGTGAAAGGCTGAAACCCCTTGTTCGACGTTCATTCGGAGGATCCTTTCAAACTGGCGCGTAAAATGACGCAACTTCGTTTACGCGCCGTTTTAATGGCCGAAATCCGGCGTTTTTTCACGGAGGCCGGTTTCCTGGAAGTTGAGACCCCTATCCGCATTCCCGCCCCCGCTCCCGAAGAACATATCGAAGCGTTTCCTTCAGATCGCTGGTTTTTGCAGACATCCCCGGAATTATGCATGAAACGTCTATTGGCGGCGGGATACCCCAAAATATTCCAGATTTGTAAATGTTTCCGTGCCGGGGAACGCGGTCTGCGGCACTTGCCGGAATTCACGCTGCTGGAATGGTACGTTCCTCAATTCAACTACCTGCAGTTGATGGAGCAATGCGAGGCGATGCTTCGCTTCGTTTTCAAGAAAATGGGACAGGCCTCGTGCCTGTCTTGGCAAAATGGCGCCGTCCAACTTGCGCCTCCTTGGGAAAGACTCACTGTCGCGGAAGCTTTTGAGCGCTATGCGCCCGTCCCGGCAGAGGAAGCGATCCGACAGGACCAATTCGACGAGATCCTGGTCGTTTACGTCGAACCGCACCTCGGTCAAGAGAGACCGACTTTTCTTTATGATTATCCAGCCCCCCTGGCCGCGTTGGCCCGAATCAGCCCATCGAATCCCAGTGTTGCGGAACGATTCGAACTTTATATCGGGGGAATGGAATTGGCCAACGGATTTTCCGAGCTTAAAGACGCCCGGGAACAAAGGAATCGTTTTGAACAAACCCTAAAAGCACGTGCCGCAAACAACATGGCAAGCTACGCCATTCCGGAAAAATTTCTGCAGGCCCTGCCCGCAATGCCGGAAGCGGCGGGTATTGCGCTGGGGATCGACCGGCTGGTCATGCTCCTTGCCGACACACCGAATATCGAGGATGTCGTCGCGTTCACCCCGGAAATCCTCTGAAAAGAGATATTGACAAGCCTTTTTTTTTACTTTACGTTACAGCCAAAATTTCACATCACGTCGATGGAGTAAAAATTGAAAAATATCGGCTCATTGGACATTGGCGGCAACTTTCACGGCTCCGTGCTGGGCATGATTCTGGATGCGGGGTTGATGGTCAAATTCGTGCTTCTGATTTTGCTTATCCTCTCGATCATCTCTTGGACGATCATTTTTTTGAAATTTCGCTATTACCGCAGAATCCAACGGGAAAACGAATCATTTGATTCGGATTACCAACGCAGCAGCAAGCTGTCGGAGCTCCTGCCGGCCGCCAAAAAATATCCCTCTTCCACAACGGCGGAAGTTTTTCGCGCCGGATACACGGAATTGACCAAGGTCAATAGATCGTTTAAAGAAACGTCGCACGGTGAGGATTTCAGTTTATCGTCTCTGGACAACGTTCAACGGGCGCTCAACAAGGCCTCCAATACGGAAATGACCAAACTCGAAGCCGCGCTGGGTTTTTTGGCGACAACCGGCTCCGCCAGTCCTTTCATCGGCCTGTTCGGTACGGTTTGGGGCATCATGGAAACCTTTCAATCCATCGGGGCACGAGGCTCGGCGACGCTTGCAGTCGTCGCCCCCGGCATTTCCGAGGCGCTCATCGCCACGGCGGCCGGTCTGTTCGCGGCGATTCCAGCGGTTGTTTTTTATAACTATTTTTTAAACAAATCCAAAGTGATGGTTCAGGAAATGGATAATTTCGCCTGTGAGTTTCTCAATATCGTTGAACGTTATTTGATCCGGAAACCATAACGTGAGGTGATCGGATGCGGCAAATCCAAAGAAGAAATCCAGGCAGACAATCGATGGCGGATATCAATGTCACGCCGCTTGTTGACGTGATGCTGGTGCTTCTCATCATCTTCATGGTGACGGCGCCGATGTTATCCATGGGCATCGACGTGAACCTGCCGCGCGTCAAATCCAAAAGCATCGACATCGCGGAAGAAAAAATGGTTTTGACGATTAATGAAAACAAGGAAATTTTCCTCAATAAAACCCGTCTGCCCCTTTCCGATCTTCAGGCGAAGCTTGCGGCCATTTACGCCCAACGCGTGGACCGTGACATTTTTCTGCGGGCCGATAAAAGCGTTTCCTATGGTTTCGTCGTTGAGGTTATGTCAGAAATCCGTAAGGCGGGGATTGACAAGCTCGGCATGATCACCGATCCACCCGAGGGCATGAAATGACCTCCCGGATGTCCCAGAAAAATCCGTTCGGAGGCCCCGGAAACCCTTATAATATGTTCTTCGCATCTCTGGCGATGCATGTCATTTTGCTTGCCGCCATCATGATCTCCGTCCCCGGTTCGACAAGACAGCTCACCTTCGGCCCTTCCTACACTGTCGCGCTGGTCGGGCCAGAAGTCATCGCCTCGCCGCAAAATCTTCCAGCCCTGCGGGACATGATGCACCCCGCCCTTTCGGACCGTCCGGTCATTTTAAAGCGTGACACGCACCTTTCGACCAAAGTCCCTATCGTCAAACAGGACGATTCCGGCAGGCAGGACATCGAGAAAGCCATCGCCTCGCTTCGACAGAAGGACGCCGCCTCGATGGACAGGGATTCTACCAACAAATTTCCCTCAGGACCGCCCACGCCTTCGCCCGATCAGGCCAAGATCAATGATTACAGCCGCTTTATCTGGAACAAGATCAAAAAAAACTGGGTCCTGCCTCCTTCTCTGATGCCGAAGGAAAATATCACGGCGATCATCGAGGTTCGCATCGGGGCAAACGGTGCGTTGGAACATGTCGCCTTTGAAAAAAAATCGGGGAACCGTTATTTTGATGAATCCGCTTTGCGCGCGGTGACAAAATCGGCCCCCTTTCCTCCCCTTTCGGGATGGGGAACCGGCCGATCCATTGACATAGGCATTCGCTTCCATTCCGCGGAATTGCGATAGAGGCATTTACCATGTGAGGGGCAAATCGTTCATGAAACAAAGTCATCGATGGTTTTTGTTTTTTCTTTCGGCCTGTTTGTTCTTTTGCGGCGTCAACCGCGACTCGGCGGCGAAAGTATATATCGACATTGACGCGCCGGGGTTTCAGCAATTTCCGATCGCCGTCTGTGATCTGCAGGCCAAAAAGATTCCGCCGGATAGATCGGCGGAGCTTCCGTCGACCTTGTCCGATCACATTCGAAGTTTGTTGACTCTGACGGGACTGTTTCACCTGCTCGACCCCAAAAGCTTCCTTGAAGGCGTGGAACCAGGCACTCAAACCGTCCGTTTTTCTGATTGGACAATGATCGGCGCCGATTTTTTGGTTCGAGGCGGTGTGGTCTTCGGCGTGAGGGACCTGACCGTGGACTGCCAATTATACGATGTCTCCCGCGGGCTTCTCCTTTTCAACAAATCTTACGCCGGAAGCCCCGATGACGTCAAAACACTGGCCCGCGCCGTCGTCACGGATATTCTCCTGGCGCTGACCGGCGATGAAGGAGACTTCAACACAAAGATCGCCTTCGTGATGAAGAAACAGAACCACTCCGACATTTTCACGATCAACTATGACGGGACGGACCTCAAACCCGTCACATCTCATCAGAGTATCGTCGTCGCCCCCCGGTGGTCCCCAGATGGACAGTACATGGCCTTCACCTCATATCGGGCGGGACGACCGGAGGTCTACCTTTATTCTCTCAAAACCGGCAAAGAAAAAAAAATCGCGGCTTTTAAAGGACTCAACTTGTGCGGCGCGTTTTCGCCGGACAGTAAAAAACTTCTGCTGACGTTGAGCAAAGATGACAATGAAGAAATCTATGTTTTGGATCTCGACTCTCAACAGCTTTCGAGGCTGACCCACAATTCGGCGATCGACGTTTCTCCGACCTGGTCACCCGACGGCAAAAAAATTGCGTTTGTCTCGAACCGATCAGGGTCTCCACAGATTTTTGTCATGGACGCCGATGGTGGAAACGTCAAGAGGATCACCTTCGAAGGAAACTATAACACATCGCCTTCCTGGTCCCCACGTGGCAACCGCATCGCTTACGAAGGCTTGATCAATCACCGTTACCAGATCTTTACGGTGGATGAAGACGGCGGCAACCTGCTGCAACTGACATTCGACAACGCGGATAACGAATACCCCTCTTGGTCTCCATCCGGACGGCAAATCGTCTTCAGCTCCAAACAAGAGACAGCGCATCGTATTTCCATCATGAACTTCAATGGACTCAATGTGCGCGTGCTCAAGGAAAGCAAAGTTCCAGCCGTGATGATGCCGGCTTGGTCCCCCAGATTGAAATAAAAAAGTTCGGAAGAGGGGGTTGTTATTTTCCTCCCTTTGCCGTATAGATACCGGTATGGTCCATTCGAAATTTGACAGAAACCTCGAAAAACAGCGCGGATGCAGAGCCTCCCCTGCATCCGAATCGGTATTATCTCTTTAATTCCATTATTCTATTGACGGCTAGGGGTAAGTTTTATATAAATTGCGGCACAGAACATGTTGTCCAAACTCAACGAATGAAAGGAGTATCTTTATGAAGAAACACTTAACAATCCTGGGGTTATTGATCGCCACGATGGTTTTGTGCATGAGTTTTATCGGTTGCGCGGAAAAACAAGCGGTTGTGAAGGACGAACCGGTGGTTCAAGAGCAAAAGGTCGCCCCCACGCAGACCGTCACCGAACAGCCCAAGGCGGCGGATGATGAAGCCGCCCGCCGCGCCAAAGAACAAGCGGACCGCGAAGCCGCCCTGAAGGCTCAGGCCGAAAAGGACGCTCGGGCGAAAAGAAACGCCGCCGCCTTGGCCGACCTCAACATCCAAAATATTTATTTTGATTTCGACAAATCCAACATTCGCCCCGACGCACGCGAAATTTTGAAAGCCAATGCCGAAATTTTCAACAAAAACGCAGGCTCAAAAATCGTAATCGAAGGTCATTGCGATGAAAGAGGCACCGCCGAATACAACATGGCCCTGGGAGAAAGACGTGCTTTGGAAACGAAAAAGTATTTGGTCAATCTGGGAATTGATGAAGCTCGGATGGAAACCATCAGCTATGGTAAAGAACGTCCGGCGGATCCCGGTCATGATGAAAGCGCGTGGGCTCAAAACCGCCGTGCTCAGTTCCTTTTGAAGTAGGCCTGACCGGAGGAAAAGGAGAAAGCGTTGAAACATTTGCTTTACCTTCTATCGGCTTTACTGGTCCTTTCATTGGCGGCCTGTGCGACCTCCTCTGATTTGAAAGCCGTCCGAACGGAAGTCAATCAACAGATGGAAGCGAACCTGGCGGCGATGGACGCCAGAATTTCGGCAGTGAAAAAGGAACAGGAAAAAGATGCCGCGACCATTGCCGCCGTGCGCAAGAACCAGGCCAACACGGCGGCAGACGTCGCGGAGTTGCGTGAACAGATCCAGCAATTGCGCGGGCAGCTTGAAACCTTGAAAAAGGAGACGGCCAAAGACAATAAGAAAGAAGACGAATATAAAGAAAAGCTTGAAGCGCTTTCGCTGAAAATCAACTTCATCGAAAACTTTCTGGAAATCGGGAAAAAAGATTCGGCAGGTGATGTGGTCGTCGCCCTCGACAACCCGCTGGCGGGCAAGGACGCTTCGGGGAAACCCGATAAAGCGGCGCGGTATGCCGCAGCCTATCAGATGTTCAAGGCGGGACAGTACACCAAAGCCAGGGAATCTTTTCAAGCTTTCCTGAACGCGTATCCATCCGGCGAATACTCGGACAACGCCCAATTCTGGATTGGAGAATGCTTTTTCTTCGAAAAAAAATACGAAAAAGCCATTTTGGAATACGACAAAGTCGTCAAGAAATTCCCCAGCAGCGGCAAAGTGCCTTACGCGTTGCTCAAGCAGGGAATTTCCTTTCAAAGCCTGGGAGATAAAACGAGCGCCCGACTGCTTTTGCAGCAAGTGATCAAAGATTATCCCAATACCAGCCAGGCTCGGATTGCCCGATCCAAACTTCAGGAAATCCAATAATAACCACTTCTTTGTGGGAAAGGGGCCCCTTGGGCCCCTTTTTTTTCCCTTCCCACCATCCGTCAAATCCTCGCTTGACATACTATTTGTTTATCATTACAGTTCCGTCGTTTTTTTCAACACGGCGGAAAAAGAGAAAAGAATGAACATGATTACGGAAAGGAAAGGAGTAGAATTTTGGAAATCAAAATGTATGAGGGGAAGATTGCGCTGGTCACCGGAGCGACAGCCGGTATGGGAAGGGCCGCCGCAATGGCTTTCGCCAAAGAAGGGGCGAAAGTGGTCATGGCGGCGCGGCGCGAAGAACGAGGGAAGGACGTGGTGGATCAAATCGCCGCATTCGGCGGGGAATCCATATTCGTGAAAACCGATGTGCGCAGCCCTGCGGACATCGACAACCTTTTTAAAACCATTATGGACCAATACGGCCGCTTGGACTTCGCGTTCAACAACGCCGGCGTTTCCACGCCGTGGAACCCCATCGTCACCAAGTATGACGATGACGAATGGGACCGGATCATGGAAACGAATTTCCGCGGCGTCTGGTTGTGCATGAAACACGAACTGGAAATCATGAAAAAGCAAGGAGGGGGCGTCATCGTCAACACCGCCTCCGTCCTCGGCGTGATGGGCGATTGGGGACTTTCCCACTACAGCGCCTCGAAACACGGATCGCTTGGAATGGCCAAAGTCGCGGCCTTGGAGTACTGCCGGTACAATATCCGTATCAATACCATTTGCCCAGGCCCGATCATGACAGAAATGCTCGAGTTTGCGCTACCCTACATGCCCAAGATGCTCGAAGTCATGGCCAGCAAAACCGCTGTGCGGCGCGTCGGACAACCGGATGAAATCGCAAATGTCGCGTTATGGCTTTGCTCGGATGACGCGGCTTACATGATCGGTAAAGAGATCGTCGTCGACGGCGGATATATCACCTATTAAAGAATAAGGAGGCGCACATTGAATACAAAGAGATTTCAAGATAAAGTCGCATTGGTCACGGGTGGTAATTCCGGCCTCGGGCGCGCCGTGGCCTTGGCGTTTGCCAGGGAAGGCGCAAAAGTCGTCATCGCCGCACGACGTGAGAAAGAAGGCGCCGACGTGGTGAATGACATCGTCAATCAGGGCGGCGAAGCCCATTTTGTCAAAACGGATTTGACGATCCGCGGTGACATCGAAAACCTGTTTGCCGACATCAAGCACAGACACGGAAAGTTGGATGTCGCCTTCAACAACGCGGCCGTCTGGCCTGACATGAAACCGGCGGGAGACTACACGGTCGAAGAATTCGACGCGGTCATCAACGTCAACGTGAAAGCGGTCTTTCATTGTATGAAATACGAGCTCCCGATGATGATCGAGGCAGGTGGAGGCGCCATTGTCAACTGCGCATCCATATCCGGTTGGGGGGGGCTGGAAGGGACGTCCCTTTACACCGCGAGCAAACACGCGGTAATCGGATTGACTCGGGCGGCGGCGGTGGAATTCGGCCGCAAAAACATCCGGATCAACGCCATATGCCCGGGTGAGGTGGAAACCCCGATGCTCGCGCGGAAGCTGGCTCAAGGCGGCCAGGCGAGAAAACAGGAGCTCTTGGAAAAAACACCGCTTGGGCGATTTGCCAAACCCGAAGAGATTGCGGGCTCCGTTTTGTTTTTATGTTCGGACGCCGCCTCGTATATCACCGCGAAAAGCATGGTGGTCGCGGGGGGGCGCGGCATCCGCGTCTGATGACAAAACACCGCTTCGTCCTGCGCGGCGGTCTCCCTGACGCGTCGCGCAGGACGATGTTCAAGAAAATCAATCGAGCGCAATGACTTGACTTCCTGCCGGCGGCGTCAAGTCAAATATCTTGAAGTCCTCTGCCGTTTCAATTTTCATGTCAACATAGTGAATGGAAACAGAGGCACGTTCATCCGCCGTTTGGAAGCTGATTTTTCTGGCCAGGCGATCGCCGGGACCGTACTCTTCATAAAGCGCTCGGTAAAGATCTTTTCCGTCGAATCCTTTGCGGACCCATTTCAATAATCTCCCTTCTTTCGTCAACCAAACGATCTGCGACTCTCCGGAAGCCGCTGTCATACTGACGCGCGTAAATGACGCTTCCTCATGGATATCGGTCGCCACGCCCTCTCCGGTCAGCAAGGGGTAGTCTCCACAAAAAATCTGGACCATGTCAATGATCTCTAAATCCCATGGTAAAAAATGCGAAACA
>CAZPTW010000043.1:0-12380 GCA_964589235.1 uncultured Smithella sp.
CGATCCCCGACGCGCAAGGCAAAGCCCGCGGCGGTACCGACGGGATTGGCGATCACCTCGGCCCCGTCCGGGAACATCGCCTGCTTGGCATTGTTTTCCGTCCAATGCAGGTGATAGCGGTCGAATTTTCCCTTGAGATCGGCCAATATTTTTTCATCCAGACGCAAGGGAAGATCGAAGGCTTTGGCCACCGCCGCCGTGGTGATGTCGTCGGCCGTCGGCCCGAGCCCCCCGGTGCATATCACCGCGTCGACGAGCGTCAAAAGATCGCTCAGTCGGCTCTTGATGGCGCCCTCGTCATCTCCGACCGACATCATGATCTCCACCGGCCATCCCTGAAAGGACATTTCGCGCGCGATGAATGACGAGTTCGTATCCGCCGTCCGCCCATTCAACAGTTCATTCCCGATCGTCAAAATTCCGATTTTCATAAAACACCTATGAGATGTAAAAGCCCCATGACCAGTCCTCCATAGGCCCCCGCGCCGAGATCATCGGCCACGACGCCCACCCCCCCCGGCAGACGTTGGAAACGATCGACCGGGGGGGGCTTCCAGATATCGAAGATCCGAAAGAGAACAAACGCCATGCATAAATTCAAGCCGGTCACAGCCACAGGCAGCATGGTGATCTGGAAGCCGGCGATTTCATCGATAACGATTCTCTGGTCGTCTTTCTTTCCGAAAAGAACTTCCGCACGACCCGCAACATAAATAGAGACGACGCACATTGCAACCACAAAGACCAGACGGTAAGCCCATGGCAAAGCGTAACCGGCAAGGCAAATCAAAACGCCCACCAGCGACCCCATGGTTCCCGGCGCAACAGGTGAAAACCCGAAACCAAACCCGGAGGCCAGAATTTCAATTATCCGGTCTTTCCAAGAACGTTGCATCGAAACTCGCTCAACTTTATTCATCATCCATCGGGGGGCCGCCAAGTATTACGCTTTTTTTCTTTGCCTGTCAAACGGTCGCCCTCCTATTTCCATTCGAAATCCCGCCCATGAAAATAGAACGTCCGTTCTATACCACATCCAACCAGGAAGTCAAGAAAACTATCGGAAAATCTCCGCCGACACGAGAAAGGAAACAATGGCGCACTCAACCAAAATATGATAGACATTCAACAAATAGGTGAAATGAAAAATAAAATGATGATTCCTATCGTATCGATCGTCGGAAAATCCAACGCCGGTAAAACCACCCTTCTGGAAAAACTCATCGCCGTGCTGACTTTCCGGGGCTACCGTGTCGCCGCGATCAAACACAACAAGCATGGTTTTCAAATCGACCATGAAGGCAAGGACAGCTACCGGCTTAAAAAAGCGGGAGCGCGCGCCACCGTGCTGACGTCTCCGCATCAGCTGGCGTTGGTGGCCGACGTTGACCACGACCACTCCTTCGAGGAAATTCGCGATCTCTACATCCGTGACGCGGATATCATCCTGACAGAGGGCTTCAAGGTCAACGCCTACCCGAAGATCGAAGTGTACCGGGCCGAACTCGAACGGGAATTGATCAGCCGAAAGCAAGACGGCCTTATGGCTGTGGCGGCCGATGCGCCGATCGACGTGGAGGTCCCCTGCTTCGATCTCAATGATGCTGAAACCATCGCCGATTTCATCGAAGAGCGGTTCTTAAAAAGACCGACGCGCACCCCTGATCCTCGTCGTTGAACCTCTGACGACACTGGGATTCTTCTTTCAGGACGCATCAGGCGGCGTGAGATCGCCTATAGATCAAGTCGCGGATTTCTGGTTGTCCGAAAAATTGGACGCTGACATGGCGCATCCCGTCCCGATCGGTTCTCACCCGAAGAATTTTCCCTTCGACGGACGTTTGGCCGTTTTCAAAAACAAATTGGATTTTCATGCAAGAGCCGACAGCGGAAACGGTGTCGTCCTCTTCGCTCAACAACACCTGCGTTCCACCTCCGGACACATCGACCACTTGCAGTTTCTTGTTCTGACAATAGGCGCGCAGGTCCGGCAGCAAATCGAAATGAACCCGAGGCCACAGACGGAGATCGCAAATAAAGGGTTTCGTCATCTGTCGGATAATGATGCGACGATCGGGAGTGATGTTTTCAATCCGGGCTTGAAATCCCAGACGATTTTTCCCCGGCTTTTCCGTACAATAAGTAAAAAAAATCAATGACATCAAGGCAGATCTCTCCATCGGCGGCGTTGTCTGTGAGACTGCGATTCTGTTTTCACTCAAGAACTTGACCACATGCGAACGGCGCACGTCATTTTCTCGGATTCGTAAAAACACTTCATCCGTCGGGGTAATATCCAATGCCATGTTTCTCTTCCATTTTCAAATGTCTGACTTCTCATTTCGACGAGACCCACAAGGCTTGATGGGAACGAAAAAAAATGTCCCCTCAAATTCTTCGTGAATCACGCATCTTCTGAAAAAAAACGCCTTTCCCTAAAGGCGTTAAACATTGTCATACATTCATATCTCGTGCCATCCCGAGAGATTCTTTGATAACATATGATTGTGACTTATGATTTATACCAAGATCTCCATGAGACTTCTTGATTCCATGTAAAATCGTCCGACGAAAGCCCCGGGAGGTCTCATCGCGCGGATCGTCGCTAAACCAAGATAATATTTGAAATCAAAAGAGGGTAGAGGGTTAAAAATGACTGTAAACCATTCCGACACGATATCCATTAGGATTCTTGATGGGAAATTTCCGGAAGAACAATTGACGGGAAAAACCAGACAGTCGTAAAAAACGACGCCCTTCATTCATTCCTTGACTTTCAAATGATCTTTTAAATATTTTTTAAAGGCCGAGAAGTCCCGGGACATGTTGACGGCGCTGCCTTCTCGTCTGGCCAAATCTTTCATGCTTTCGGGCAGCTCGGGATCGATGCCCAGCAGATTTTTAATTTCATCGGGGAATTTGGCGGGGTGCGCGGTTTCCAGACAGATGGCCAGCCGACGATCTTGGGTTTTTTTGATGTAGGCTTCCAGCCCCGCCCAACCGACGGCGCCATGCTGTTCCACAATGACGCGATAGCGTTCATAGACGCTTCGGATGGTTTGACGCGTGAGCTCGTCGGAAACGCTCACGGAGAAAATCCGACGACGCATCTCGTCGAGATCAGGGTAGCGGTGCACACGGCCCGCACGATCGACGGTCCCGCCGTAGAGATCAAAAAACCTCGCCAGGTTGCTGGGATGGCCCACGTTCATGGCATTGGAGATACAGGCTCTAGAGGGCGAGACTTTTGTATATTTTCCTGTTTCAAGGTATCGGGGAAATTCGTCATTTTCATTGGTCGGCATGATAAGCTTGGCCACCGGCAAACCCATCCGGCGGGCGTATTCGCAGCCCAGCGCATCCCCGAAATTGCCTGATGGAACCGAGACGATGACCTCTTCGTCCGCTCCGGCAAGCTGCGCATAGGCGTAAATATAATAAACGATTTGAGGTAAAATACGCCCGAAATTGATGGAATTGGCCGAAGATAAATTGAAAGAGGCAAGCTCTTTGTCGGCAAACGCTTCTTTGACGAGATTCTGACAGTCGTCGAATTTGCCGTCGACGCAAAGGGCCTGTACGTTGCCACCGATCGTATCGAGCTGTTTTTTCTGGATCAAGCTGACTTCGGCCGCCGGGTATAGAATGGTGACGTCAATCCCTTTCACGCCTCTGTAGGCCTCTCCCACGGCACTGCCGGTATCGCCGGACGTGGCGACCAGAATATTGAGCCGTTCCCCCCTCGGACGACAGTGGCTCATGAGGCGCGCCATCATGCGTGCCGCGAAATCTTTAAAAGACGCCGTCGGCCCCTGATCCAAACGCAGCAAAAAAGCGCGCGGATAAACAGCTTCCAGCGGCACAGGAAAATTATAGGCGTCTTTGACAACCTCTTCCAAAACCTCTTGTGAAAATTCGTCGGCCAGAAAGGCCTGCGCGACAAGGAAAGCCGCCTTCCAGTAAGGCTCGTCGCGAAGGGCCATGATTGCGCGCATGGACAGCCGCGGAATGAAATCAGGCATGAAAAGCCCTTCATCCGGCGCCTGACCGGCCAAAAGCGCTTCTTTGAAAGAGACCGTACCGGTAAATGGGGTGATTCCCGGAACATCTTTTAAGTATCGATTGGTGCTGTAGTAGCCAATGGGCATTGCATGTCATCCTTGATAAGATGCGCCCTTTAAAGCGTATTTGTGCAAATAAATCAACCAAAATGAGGAAATCGGTCGGGAGAGATTTCACGTTCGTCTCGACAATGTCATTGGAAAATGCGGTTTTCTATGTTAAAAATTCATCAAACTTTTTTTGAGGTCGAAATCCGATGGGAGCCGAAAAAGAGCTTCGTTTGACACAGACCGTGCAGAGCGCGGGTTGAGCCTGTAAAATCGGTCCGGGGGACCTGTCCGACATTCTCGAGGATTTGCCGCTCATCGCCGATCCACACCTGTTGACCGGCTATGAACATGCGGAGGACGCGGGCGTGTATCAACTTTCCGAAGACACGGCGCTGGTGCAAACGCTGGATTTCTTCACGCCGACGGTGGACGATCCCTTCGTCTTCGGTCAGATCGCCGCCGTCAACGCCATCAACGATATCTACGCGATGGGCGGAAAACCTCTGACGGCCATGAACATCGTCTGTTTCCCGATTAAAACCATGGACAAATCCGTTCTCAAGGACATCCTGTCGGGCGGACTTGTCAAAATGCGGGAGGCAGGCGTGCTGCTTTTGGGCGGCCACAGCGTGGAAGACCAGGAAATCAAATACGGACTGTCCGTCACAGGCGTGATCCATCCCCAAAAAGTCCTCTACAACCACGGCGCAAGGCCGGGTGATCACCTGATTTTGACCAAGCCATTGGGGACAGGCGTGATCAGCACCGCCATCAAGGCGGGCGCGGCCTCTCAGGACCTGGTCCAAAAGGCCATGGACTGCATGACACAACTCAACAAGAAAGCGTCGGAACTGATGCTCGCGGCAGGCGACATCCATGCCTGTACGGATATCACGGGTTTTGGTTTTTTCGGCCACGCCTGTGAGATGATTCAAGGAGAAAATATCGGGTTGCTCATCGATGCCCAAGCCCTTCCGGTGATCCAAGGCGTTCGAGATCTCATCGAATCCGGCTATGTTCCAGGCGGCTTGTATCGCAATCGGAATTTCCGCATGTCTCAAATCGAAAAAGCGCCCAGTTGCCCGGATTGGATTTACGATGTTTGCTTCGACCCACAAACGGCAGGCGGCTTGCTTTTCAGCCTCCCGGCCGCGAAGGCAAAAGCGCTTGTGGGGCGCATGCGTCAGGCGGGCATCGCCGACGCGGTGGTCGTCGGCTCGGTGACGGATGCCCATCCAGGTAAAATATGGATTGAATAATTCGTCAAAAAACCTCAATATAGCGCCATGACGATCGACTCTCCATCGCTCAAACACGAAACGGCTTATCATTTGACAAAACTCCTGGAGCTTGTCCGGCCGGACGATTCTCTCCTTTTCATGATGCAAGGCAGTCCCGATCCGGACGCCATCGCCTCGGCCATGGCATTGAAGGAAATCCTGCACCGACGCAAAGGCCTGTCGCGTCATGCGTTCGCCTCGACGGAACCTTTCCGTCGACAGCAGAATCGAGAATTCGCTTACGCCATGCGTTTGATCATCCACCCGATGAGCCAGATGGATTTAGGCGGGTTCCGTCTGATCGCGCTCATCGACGCGCAGCCTTCTTTCTTCAGCGACCCTTACAAATCCATCCACCCGAACATCGTGTTCGACCACCATCCCCGCGTCGGCGACTGGCAGGCCGATTTTGCCGATATCCGTCCCGAGTACGGAGCGCTTTCGACGGTCATGACGGAATACCTCCAGACCGCGCACATGCGGATTTCCCGCAATCTCCACACCGCTCTTCTGTACGGTATCAAGACAGACACGGACAATTTCGATCGTGACACGATCGCCGAGGATATCCGAGCATACACCTATCATTCCCGGCACGCCAACATGCGGCTCATCCGCCGTGTGGAACTCAACCAGACCCCTCCGAGCTATCTGAAATATTTCGCCCATGCCTACAATCACATGAAATACTCCCGCGGACGACGTGTCGCTTTTCTGGGACATGTCGAGAGTCCCGATGTCTGCGTGCAGGTGGCGGATTTCTATCTTCGGCTGATCGGCACCTTTTATGTGATCATCGCCGGCATCGTCCAAAATAAGTTGATCATCATTTTCCGCGGAGACGGTTATCGCCAGGACTGCGGAGCGGTCGCGCAAAACGCCTGCGGCATGCTCGGCAAGGGAGGGGGCCATCGCAGCGCCGCCCGAATCGAGATCCCGCTCAATGTCCTCAATGAACACCTCCACGGCGACCTCTCACAGGAAAGAATCGACCGATTCCTGGAAGAATGCCTGCGCCGCGATAGAAAACCGAAACCGGCGACGTCACATCCGGACAGGACAAAGGATCCCTCATGAAAAACATCGGATTTCACAAGCGGACCACCCAGGGCGTTTACCTGAGCCCCTTTGAAAACTTTCAGTCCAAAACACTGACCATTGAAGAACGTTATGACGACATCACCGGCGTGGCCAGCCGCGTTCTGCCATACCGCATCAAACCGGCGCAGAAACCCGATATCGACGGCTATCTGGACAAATCTCCCGCGGCGATTTGTCCGTTTTGCCCGGATTTGTTTGAAAAACTGACCCCGAAATTCCCGCCGGACCTTCATCTGGAGGGGAAGTTCCGACGCGGCGAGGCTTGGCTCTTCCCCAACGCTTTCCCCTACGACGCCACGAACACAGTCGCGATTTTTTCATCGCGTCATTTTGTTCCGCTCGACGAACTGACGGCGTCCTACATGCGCGACGGTTTCGCCGTCTGCCGCGACTATTTTTACCGCGTCGCGGAAATGCAAAAAGGGTATCAATATTGTTCCATCAACTGGAATTACATGCCGCCTTCAGGCGGTGGGTTGATCCATCCCCATTTGCAAACGATTGTCGGAAAAGAGCCGACCCGTTTCATGCGCCGGCTGATGACCGGCGCGAAGCGTTACGCCGCCGGCAACGAAGGCGCCAACCTGTGGCATACCCTCCTGACTCTGGAAAAGGAAGCCGACGAACGTTTCATCGCCTCCACCGGCGCCATCGTCTGGCTTACGGCTTTCTCCCCCAAAGGGATGGCCGGAGAAGTCGATTTTTATTTCAAGGAAAAAACCTCGTTTTTCGATCTCACGGAAAAGAACTTCGACGAACTTCTTTCCGGCCTGTCCAAAATCTTCCGGCACCTCTACACCAACCATTTCATGAGCTTCAACCTGTCACTCTACGCAACGATGACGCCAGACAAGCACTTCTGGGTGCAGGGGAAAATCATTCCACGCTTCGAACTGAATCCTTTAGGAACAAGCGATATCAATTATTTCGAGAAACTCCACGACGAGATCATCTGCCCGATCCCACCCGAACAACTATGCAAGGAATTGCGACCTTTTTTTGCGGGACCGGCTTCGTCGGACGCTTCAGACGGGTAAAAGCAACGCCGCTTCCCAAGGCGTCATTTTGTTTGTCCGTTGGACGGAGATGGCTGAGGAGCAAGGACTCGAACCTCGATTTTCAGGGCCAGAACCTGACGTCCTGCCATTAGACGACTCCTCATCAAAAAAACCTTGTCACAGACTCCCCCTGTCTCCCCAACTCAGGAGGAAAACCGGTTTGAACCGATACCGCGACTCTTTTCAATTTGCATGCCAGCAAAGCATTTCCGGAATGCGTTTTGGATTCGGTGATTTAGGCGCATGCCTGCCTATCGGATTTGTACAGGATTGTACCGCCGGAAAACTGCTGAACATATTTGTTCCGATGAGCGTCCAAGGGGAAGCGGGGACAGACCCTGCCGATCGGGGCCGTCCCCGCTTCCAAAGGGGGCTGTGTCCGGTTTCCACGGCCCCGTGGAGACATCTCGGGGCTTACAATAACCTTTCCCACACAGCTTCCCAATGGAGGCGCCGGAAGGAAGAGTTTCAGCTGATAAACAACATTTCCCAGAACTTCGGCATCGGCCAGATGTCGTCGTCAACGATGGTTTCCAACGCGTCGACATACTCGCGCAGTTCATCCATCTTTGTTTTCACCTTTTCGCAGAGCCGTTTGGCCTTCTCGGATTCGTCATGGATGGAAGAAGCGGCATCCACCTGGGCGAGGATATCTTTGTTGGCGGCAAAGATCTTGTTCACAAGATCGACACTCGTCGCGAGAATTTCCTTTTGCGCCACGGGAACCGTCTGATCGCCCAGCGTTTCTTTGAGGTTCAAGAGGGTTTGCGACAATGTTTTCTGGTAGGCGCTTGCCGCTGGAATGACCTGGCTTAAACAAATATTGCTCAAGCATTTGACTTCAATTTCCAGATCCTTGATATATTTCTCCAGATAAATCAAATAGCGCGATTTCAATTCGACAGGTGAAAGAACATCATACTTTCCAAAAAGGTCAAACGCCTTTTCCGTCACCAGGGCTTCCAGCGCCACGGGGGTCGTTTTCGCGTTGGGGAGACCACGCCGGGCGGCTTCTTCTTCCCACTCTTTCGTATAGTTGTCGCCGTTGAAAAGTATCGGTTTGATCTCCTTGATTTCATCCCGGAGAATTTCAAAAATCGCTTGGTTGCTGTTGCCTTTGGCCTTGATTTTTTCCGCCAACACGTCGAGGCTTTCCGCCACGATGGTGTTGATGACCGCCGCGGGAAACGAAATCGACTGTGAGGAACCGACGGCGCGGAATTCAAACTTATTGCCCGTGAAGGCGAAAGGCGATGTTCGGTTGCGATCGGTGTTGTCCTTGCTCAAAACGGGGATGGCCGAAACCCCCAAATCGATGATTTCCGCGTCGGTTGCCTGGCTGACACGGCCCGCTTCGATATCCGAAAGGATTTTCGACAATTGATCCCCTAGAAAAACCGAAATGATCGCCGGCGGCGCTTCGTTGGCGCCCAGCCGATGGTCGTTGGCGTAGCTGGCGACCGAGGCGCGAAGAATATCGGCATGCTTGTAAACGGCACGGATAATGGCGGTGAGAAAAACCAAAAATTGGATGTTTTCATGTGGCTTTCCGCCGGGCGAAAGCAAGTTGTTGCCTGCATCGTCGGACAAAGACCAGTTGAGGTGCTTCCCCGACCCGTTGATGCGGGCGAAGGGTTTTTCGTGCAAAAGCGCCGCCAATCCATGTTTTCTCGCCACGGACTTGAGCGTGTCCATCACGAGTTGGTTGTGATCGACCGCTAGATTGGCTTCCTCAAACACCGGAGCGATTTCAAATTGGCTGGGGGCCACTTCGTTGTGGCGGGTTTTGGCGGGAATGCCCAGTTTGAAGAGCTCCTCTTCGACATCGTGCATATAAGAAGAAATGCGTTCCTTGATGCTTCCGAAGTACTGGTCTTCCAATTCCTGACCTTTGGCGGGCGGCGCGCCGACAACGGTACGGCCGCCTAAAAGTAGATCCTGGCGTTTATAATAGTAGTCCATGTCGATGAGAAAATATTCCTGCTCCGGCCCCAAGGTGGAATAGACTTTCTTGGCTTTCTTGTTGCCAAGAAGCTCAAGCAGATTGACGGCGCTTTTGCTGACGGCCTTGTTGGATCGCAAAAGAGGGGTTTTTTTATCAAGGGCTTCACCGGTATAGGAAATGAAGGCCGTCGGAATGCAAAGCGTGGTGGAAATGCCGCTGCGTCGGATAAAGGCGGGGGAGGAAATATCCCAAGCCGTGTAGCCGCGGGCCTCAAAAGTGGCGCGAATGCCGCCGGAGGGAAAACTCGATGCGTCCGGCTCGCCCTGAACGAGTTGCTTTCCAGAAAACCGCTCGACGACGACGCCCTGACCGACCGGATCGACAAAGGCGTCATGCTTTTCTGCGGTGATGCCGGTCATCGGCTGGAACCAGTGGGCAAAATGGGTGGCGCCTTTGGAAATGGCCCACTCCTTCATGGCGTGCGCCACGATATTGGCCGTCTCCAAGTCGAGAGGTTTGCCTTCATCGATGGTTTCGAGCAGTTTCTTGTAAGTGTCCTTGGGCAGCCGTTCTTTCATTTCCTTTTGACTGAAGGTATCTTCGCCGTAGTAGACTGAAACCGGGACGAGCTTTTCCTTCTCGATGGTGTAAGTTCTTTCCGTCGCTGTCGTCATTTCTCTTTTCTTCATAAGTCCTCCATTGGTTTTGGTGTCATTGCAAAACGCCGCCTCGCAGCGTCGAGAGGCGCTGCGAAGCGGAATTCGATTGTTTTTTTGTTTCGTTAAAACGCGAAGCTCAACGTCACGCCTCCATAGAGATAGGTGCTGTCGCGGTCGGACGGATCGGCCGTGCCTTTGAGTCCCCTTCCGCGCATCTCATACCTTGCGTCCTCCGAGAGGGGAAAAACGTAGGTCAGAAGCGGTGTCACCGTCAAATTTTTCGTGACGGCCACCGGCAGAGAGACGGTAAGCATCGCCTCGTGAAAGTTGTTGAATTTATCCGCGGTGGCCAGGGAATTGGCATCGTATTTCGGATACGTCGTCTCGTCCTCGCTTTTGAGGTAGCTTATCTGCCCGGCGAGCTTCAGCCCCACCTTTTCATGCAACGCGAAGGTGTGGGAAATCCCCAGTGTCGCATACCATTGATGATAATGATCGATCTCCTTAAAGACAGTGAGCGTCGGGGATAGGAGCGTGTCGACCGAAACCGTTACGAAAAGTTCCTGGCTGTCGAGATAATCCGGACCACCTGCGTAGGCCGCCGCCAATCCGTAATAAATATATCCGGCCCCGACCGTCACCGGACCGACCTTGCGCGAGTAAGACAAGGTGATATCCGTTTCCGTATAGTTGGCCCCGTATTTTTCGTCACCTGCAGCATAAGGCCGCGTGTCGATATTCCCCCAGACATTGAGGGAAACGCCTTTGTAAGCCAGAGTCGCCGACGGTTGAACCACGATGCTGTGGCGGGTCAGTTCCTGACCTCGCCAGATGTAAGCGCTCAAAAAGCTCACAGCCGCTTCGCCGGTCACTTTGTCTTCTTCCGGTGCTTTGATGTCAGATGCCGGTTTGGTCTCGTCCGCCGCCCGAATCGCCGATGGAAATGAGGCCGCCATCAGCATCACAAATACAATAGCCCATACGCCTTTGAGATTTTTCATGTGTCGTTCTCCTTTTTCATGATTCCGGTTCAAATTGACTGCAATCGATCGCATATTTGTGGATTTTGGACGTCAAAACGCGTTTTGTGGTTCCCAAAATCTGTGCGGCCGTCGCCGTATCGCCGTTGGCTCTTCTCAACGCATGAAGAATCACGTTTTTTTCGAAGTCGGAAACACACCTCTGCAGAGTATTTTCCCCCCTGTACGTTTTGTCCTGATCCATAACCTCTCTCCTCACCCGATGGCGACGCCGCCGCGTTCGCCGGAACTGATGCGGATGCACTCCGCCAAGTCCAAGATGAAAATTTTTCCATCACCGACATTGCCCGTGTGCGCCCCCTTGGTGATCGCCGTGATGGTCGGTTCGACAAACGCCTCATTCACGGCGATGTCCAGACGAACCTTGTTGAGGAGACCACCCGCTTCCTTGGCGCCGCGATAGATCTCCGTGACCCCTTTCTGGCGACCCTGTCCCAGGACATTGGTGACGGTCATCAGGTTGACCTCGACCGCTTCGAGCTCTCTTTTGACGGCCTCCAACTTGTGAGGCTGAATGATGGCGATAATTAATTTCATGGTTTGGTCCTCCTTATTCGATCACGGTGTACGCCGCTTCGCTTTGTTGGGTTAAATCCAGGCCGATGATTTCATTTTGCTCCTCCACCCGCATGCCGATGAGGGCATCCACGATTTTGAAGATGATGACCGTCATGATCGCGGCAAAGACGATCGTGACTCCGAGCATCAAGCATTGAACCCCGAATTGATGGAGGTTGCCGAAGAGCAGCCCGTCGGCCCCGGACGGGTTGATGGCTTTTTGAGCGAAAACGCCGGTGAGAATCGTGCCAACGCTTCCGCCCACACCGTGAACGCCGAAGGCATCGAGGGAATCATCGTAGCCGACTTTCCCTTTGATGACAGCCACGGCCAAGTAGCAGACGACCGCCACAATCATACCGATGAACATGGCATTCATGGGATTCACGAAGCCGCAGGCCGGTGTGATCGCCACCAGTCCCGCAACCGCCCCGGTGGCGGCTCCCAAAATGGTCGGCGATCCATTGTGCCACCATTCGACGAGCGCCCACGTGAGACCTGCCGCCGCCGTCGCGGTATTGGTGGTGACAAACGCGTTGGCCGCCAAGCCATCGGCCGCCAGTGCACTGCCCGCGTTGAACCCAAACCAGCCGAGCCAGAGGAGGAAGACGCCGATCGTGACGAGGG
>CAZPTW010000044.1:0-12379 GCA_964589235.1 uncultured Smithella sp.
GTGCCGACGGCATCGGCTCGGTCTGTTGCGTCTTCTTCAGACCGTCGTCTTCGCCGGTCAAGCGTTTGAGCTTATCGATCGATTTCATATTTCAATGTTCAACAAATATCTTAAATGACACTTTCATTTATTGCTGAATGCCCGCTGGATGTTTACCCGGCGCACGCCGAGCCGGCATGACAACATTTCCTTTCTGTCGTCTTGACGAACACAAATGCAAACTTCTCATTTTCCCAAAATGAGCTCTATCATCTTCGGCACAATTTCCTTCGCCGTCTTCCCCACTTCCAGCGTGGGCCCCACGCAGGATGGGCAGCCATAGGCGCAGGGGCATTTTTCAATCAGGCCCTTTGCCGCTGAAAGCAGACGGGCATGTTCGCGGAAAAGCAACTCCGAAAATCCGATGCCCCCGGGATAGGCGTCGAAAAGGAAAATCGTCGGATCGAAATCGTCGATGCGCGGCCCCTCGGATCCGGCGGCCGCCTGTGGGCGCCCGGCTGAAAACGAGGTGATCACGCGGCCGGTTTTCCCTTGACTCACAAACCACTCGCCGGACTTGTCGCCGATGGCCCGGTCGATGTCGTGCGGATCGGCCATCAAAAACATGGCCGACAAGTGCTGGAGCGTGTAGGCGAGCGCCGCAAGCCCGTCGATCACCTCCGCGGGCGTGAACTGGAGCGTACGCAGGCGGTCACGCGGAATCGTAAACCAGTAACTCGTCGTATGCATATCTTTTTCCGGAAGGTTTACGTCTCCGTAACCCAGATTCTCAGACGTGTAAAATTTGATCTTTTTGTAACCCACCACCTTGCGCACCACTTGAACTTCGCCGTGTTCCACAATCGCCCCGCCCACGCGGGCGTCTTCAAAGGTATCGATGACCCGCACGTTGGTATACGTCATGGCATCCGTGTAGTAATCCGTGTCGACTTTCCTCACGTAAGCCTTTTTACGATCCAGGTCGAGCCGATCGACATGGTACTGTTCGGAAGCCAACAGGTAAATCGCCCCGTCATGAACGGTCGTGAACGCGCTGTCCCAATCGACTTCGGCGATGACCTTGGGATGGGCGGTTTCGGTGGTATCGACGATGACCACATTTTCCGGATTGATCGCTCGGAGGCTGACTTCGTCGGCAGGGTAGCTTTCCGCCGCCCAATGCCAGCGGTCGTTCACGTGGTGCAAGACCCCTTTTCCCTCCAGGTACTCCAAAAACTCTTCGAGGTCTTCTCCACCGAATTTTTCCCCTTTTTCAAACGGCAGCTCAAAGGCCGCGCTTTTGATGTGATGCAGAAGAATGAGCAGATTGTCCGGATTGATCCGGCAATGCTCCGGGGACAGAGAAAAGAAGTAATCCGGATTTTCCATGATGAACTGATCCAGCGGGTTGCTGCGGGCGATAAGGATCGCGAGAGACCGCCCCGACCTTCTTCCCGCGCGCCCCGCCTGTTGCCAGGTGCTGGCGATGGAACCGGGATAGCCCGCCATGAGACAGGCCTCGAGGTTGCCGATATCAATGCCGAGTTCCAGGGCGTTGGTGCTGACGACGCCGATGACCTCACGCGTTCGGAGCCCCCGTTCGATGTCGCGGCGCAAATGGGGCAGATACCCGCCGCGGTAGCCGGTGACGAAATGATCGTCGAGAGGCTTGAATTTGACGAACT
This sequence comes from uncultured Smithella sp., assembly GCA_964589235.1. GTDB lineage: Bacteria > Desulfobacterota > Syntrophia > Syntrophales > Smithellaceae > UBA8904. The sequence continues at coordinate 1,665 of CAZPTW010000044.1, forward strand.
TGTCTTTGAGATACTTGGTCAACACTTCCACATGGAGTCGGCTGGTGGCGAAGACAATCGTTTGAATGTCGTTTTCGATGAGATCCGCGGCGATCTTGCGCGCGGGCGTCAGGGCGCTCTGACGGATTCCCAACTCGCGGTTCACGATGGGCGGATTGTAAAGGACAAACGTCTTGGCGGATGTGGGCGCGCCGCTTTTGTCCAGAAGCGCCACGGAACGCTCCAAAATTTTCTCCGCATGTTCGCGCGGATTGGCGACGGTCGCCGAACAGCAGATGAAAACGGGATGGGTGCCGTAAAAGCGGCAAATACGGATCAGACGTCGGATGACATTGGCAAAATGCGAGCCGAAGATGCCGCGGTAAATATGCAGTTCGTCGATGACCACATATTTGAGGTTGCTGAAAAGCTTTTGCCATTTGGTGTGGTGCGGCAAAATACCCGCATGCAGCATGTCGGGGTTGGTGACGACGATATGCCCCTGACGCCGGATGGCCTGGCGCGCATCGTCGGGTGTGTCGCCGTCGTAGGTGAAGGTTTTGATGTCGGTTTGCAGATCCGTAATCAGGCTGTGTACTTCATGCATCTGGTCCTGCGCGAGCGCCTTGGTGGGAAACAGATAAAGCGCGCGCGTTTCCGGTTCATCGAGAATGCGCTGCAAAACCGGCAGGTTGTAACACAGGGTCTTGCCGCTGGCCGTGGGTGTGACCAAAACGACATCCTGCCCGCCGCGGACAAAGCGCACCGCCTGCGCCTGATGCTTGTAGAGCCGCTCCATCCCGCGCTTGACCAGTACGCCGCGAAGCTTCGGGCTCACCCAGGAGGGGTAGTCTTCGTAGTCTCCGGCTTTCGCCGGAATATCGACCACCGCCGCCGCGTTGGCAGTGAAACTCTTATTCTTTTTAAGGCGCTCAATCCATTCTTCCAGGGTCAGTTTGGCCATGTTGCCCCTTTCTCGGCTCTTTCAATCCGTCAAGCATTAAAATAAAAAAGGAAATATCTCAACAGCGAATCCTGCGCTGAATAAAAGTCGTTGCATTTGACGCGACGCTGATCTAACTATGAAAAGTTATTTCCTCGAAAGGACATCACCATGGCGATTTTTACCATCGATCAAAAAAAGTGCAAACGCGACGGCATTTGCGCGGCGGAATGCCCGGGGAAAATCATCTCCCAGCCCACGCGCGAAGACTTTCCATCGCCGACCCCGGACGCGGCTGAATTCTGTATTCGTTGCGGACATTGCGTGGCGGTCTGCCCGCACGGCGCACTGTCGCTTACCGAAATGCCGCTTGACACCTGTCCGGTGATCGATCAAAAGCTCATTCCCCCTGAGGCCGCAATCAGACAATTTTTGAAAGCCCGGCGCTCCATCCGCTCCTTTCAAGAAAAACAGGTGCCCCGCCGTGTCCTTCAGGAATTGATCGACACGGCGCGTTACGCCCCCACCGGCAGCAATCGGCAGCTCGTCCATTGGACGGTCATCCAGAATCCGCAAGACGTTCAACAGTTGTCCGCCATGACGATTGATTTCGTCCGGATGATGCTGCCTTTGGCGACCGACGCGCTAACCGTCCGGCGTTTCAGACGCATCGTGGAGGTTTGGGACCAGGGCATCGACCGAATCCTGCGCAAGGCCCCGCATGTGGTTATCGTTTCCAGCCCACCCGATTCCCCCTTGCCGGCGGCCGATTGCGCCACAGCGCTCGCTTACCTGGAACTCTACGCCTCCGCCAGAGGACTTGGTACCTGCTGGGCGGGTTATTTCACAACCGCGTCCAATATCCATCAACCGATCAAAGATAAAATCGCCCTTCCCGAAGGGCATCAATGCCACGGGGCGGTCATGTTGGGGTATCCGAAATACGTCTATCATCGGATACCGGCGCGGAAAGAGGCGCAGATCAGTTGGAAGTAGAAAATCAGGTTCGAGGGGCGGGAATCAAGGTCCAAGAATGAACCGTTTGCCGATAAAAAACCACGAGGACACAGCCGTTCAGCGTGACTTATGCACAAGACAACCTTCGTCATTCGGAAAATGGATTGAAAATCCGAAGAGCAGTTGATCCGTCTCAGGCTTGAGGCGTCCGAAAACGTGTCGTCAATGCGCTTCGACATTCCCCGGCGCATGCTCGAGGTCCGCCATACAGGCGATCATCGACCCATCTTGGAGAAGATCGATGCGCTGAACCTAGACGCTTCCGTTTTGGAAACGGCGCCGGTCCCGGACATTTCGTCCGAAGGGAAAGACGCGGCGGAACGAAAACTGCTTTGGCAGGTATTGACCATCAACGTGTTCTTTTTCGGCCTGGAGGCTGTTGCAGGTTCTATTGCCGGATCGATGGGGCTTATCGCCGACAGCCTGGACATGCTGGCCGACAGCTTTGTCTACGCCATGGCCCTGTTCGCCGTGGGCAAAGCGGCGGCATGGAAAAAAAGCGTCGCCGGAATCAGCGGGGTCTTTCAGCTTTTCCTGGCCGTTCTGGGCGGGATTGAAGTTCTTCGCCGCTTTTTTGGAATGGATGACATTCCGGCGTTTCAAACGATGATCATCGTTTCCACACTGGCGCTAATCGGCAACGCCATCTGCCTCTACCTTCTGCAAAAAAGCCGCGACGGCGAAGCCCACATGGAAGCCAGCCGCATTTTCACCTCCAACGACGTCATCGTGAACGCCGGTGTGATCGTCGCCGCCATCCTGGTTTTTGCCACGCGGTCCAACATTCCGGATCTGATCATCGGGGCCGTTGTATTTTTCGTCGTGGCGCGGGGAGCATACCGCATCCTGAAAATATCCAGATCGACGGTACCGGGTTGACTCATGCGCTCCTCAAGACCCCGCGACGCGTCCAGTCACTGTCTGACCTGTTACATGCGCCGGCCGATCTGCATCTGCTCGATGCTGCCGAAGGTCATGACCAAAACGGAATTTGTCATTCTTCGACATATCTGGGAAACCCACCGCCCGAGCAACACGGGACGGCTTGCAGCCCTTTGCCTGCCCCACGCACGGATCGTCCCCTGCGGCGGTGGCACACGCATCGGCCTTGCGCCGCTTGACGAAGACTTGCTAAACGCGCCGGGGACCTGGCTTTTATGGCCCGACGGCCCCACCGTCACCCCCGATGACCCGGATGTGATCCCGCCCAGCCGCGTCGTCGTGCTCGATGCCACCTGGCACCAGGCCCGCAGACTGTTCCGGCAGACGCCCGCCCTCCACACCCTGCCGAGGCTGGCCCTGCCCTCCCCGGAAAAGAAACGCGACCGATTACGCGGCCAGCACCGCCCCGATGGAATGTCCACGCTTGAAGCCGTCGCCGCCGCCGTGGCGCTTCTGGAAGGGCGCCACAAAGCCGAACCGCTGGAGCGGCTCTATGATGAAGTGGTGCAAAGGACGACACAACTGCGGTGGGGCGTCAAGGACACTTGCCCGTGAATGCCATGGGCGTCATCTTGTCGTTCGGCGCGAACGGCAAGCCGATCGTCGCACGTTTGATGTCTCGGCAACAAAGGGCTTGCCTATCCCTCATCCCGACGCTATAAACGTCGCAATATCGTACGAGGAGACATGACCATGAACAAAGAAAAAGCCAGGGCATTCGCCTCGGAGTGGCTGCCGGCCTGGACGGGAAACGATCCGGAAAAGCGGGCGGATTTTTATTCCGATGACTGTTTTTATCTCGACCCGGCCATTCCTCAGGGCGTGTCCGGCAAAACGGCGCTCCTTGCCTATTTCAAAAAGCTTTTGGCCAGAAACCCCGATTGGATCTGGACTGAGATCGAGGCCATCCCCTTGGAAGACGGATTTTTGAACAAATGCTCGCCAAAATTCCGGTCGGCCTGAAAACGATCGAATGCATCGGTGTTTGCTTCGTTCAGTTCGACAGCCGGAGGAAAATCAAGCGCAATGAAGTCTACTTCGACCGCAGCGCATGGATGGCGGAAATCTCCAAATCCAATCCATCGAAATAACGGCCCGCGTCCGTATCAGCCGCTTTTTTTGGAAAAACGCCGTGGACCCAAGCCGACAGTGCCCGGCATCATCCAGCGGCAAGCGCCCAAAAGGGCACCACGCGGGAAAAGCCATGGCATGAAAAGAACTCCCCTTTTGACCGGGAAGATGACTCCAAAGGCCATGCCACCACGAAGAAAGGAAAAAAGGAAAAGAAATGATGAAAACGAATGTTCGACAGTTGATCAAAAAAGCAAAAACACAAAGACGCAATACTTTGACGGAAGCCGAATCCAAAACATTGCTGGCGGATTACGGCGTGCCGGTCATCGAAGATCATGTCGCAACGAGTCTCAGGGAGGCTTTGGCCTGCGCAAAGAAAATCGGATTCCCGGTGGTCCTCAAAGGTCTCGGCGCAAAACTCACCCATAAAACCGACCGCGGTCTGGTGAAACTCGATCTGAAAACCCCCGGAGAGGTTCGCGACGCCTATCGGACCGTCAAGGCGTCCGCCGACAAGGACTGGGAGGGGTGCCTGATTTCGCCTTTCGTGCGGGGACGGCGTGAGTTTGTAGCGGGCCTTTTTCGGGACGCTCAGTTCGGGCCGGTGGTGATGTTCGGCCTGGGCGGCATCTTCACGGAAGCGCTCTCCGATGTCACCTTCCGGATCGCGCCGGTCGACGAAACGCAGGCGCGGCGGATGATCGAAGAAATTTCTTCCCGGAAACTCCTGACCGATTTCCGCGGGGAGGCGGCCGCCAAAACCGACCAACTGGTGAAAACTCTGGTGGGATTATCCGATCTCGGGCTCACCCAAACGGATGTGAAAGAAGTGGACATCAATCCTCTCCTGATTACGCCGCACGGCGACGTGGTTGCGGTGGACGCGCTGGTCGTCCTCGATGAAAATCCGGCGCAGGCGGATGATCCTGTTGAGGCCGATCGGAAAAAAATCATCGCCGACATCGAAACGATGACCCATGCCAAATCCATCGCCGTCATCGGCGCGCCGCGAGACACCACAGACGGTTTTCCGGGCATTTTCGCTTGTATCGTCGACTTCGGCTTCGCGGGGGAACTCTACCCCATCAATCGCCATGCCCGCGAAATTCAGGGCCATCCAGCCTACCCGTCACTGACCGCCATCGGCAAGCCGGTGGATCTGGTGGTCATATCCATCCCCGCGCCCTATGTACCCGATGCGCTTCGTGATTGTGTCGCTTCCGGATCCAAAAACGTCCACATTTTTTCATCCGGCTTTGCAGAAACCGGCGAAGAGGAAGGGATCCGCCTTCAGCGGGAAATCGCGACCATTGCCCGTGAAGGCGGCCTGAATATCATCGGCCCCAACTGCATGGGAATCCACGTTCCCGCCAGCCGCATCGTGACATGGGTCAAACCTTCCCCCGTCCCCGGCCCCGTGGCGTTTGTAAGCCAAAGCGGCGGCAACGCGCAGGACTTCACCGCCTACGCCGCCGAAAAACTGGGGGTTCATTTCAGCAAGGTTTTCAGTTACGGAAACGCCCTGACCCTCGACAGCACGGATTTCCTGGACTATCTCGAACAAGATGACGAAACGAAAATCATCACCATGTATCTCGAAGGCGTCAAAGACGGTCGCAAACTCCTTGAGCAGGTCAAACGGATCAACAGGACCAAGCCGGTTATCATCATCAAGGGAGGGCTCACGGAAGCCGGCGCGCGGGCCGTGGCCTCGCACACCGGCTCTTTGGCGGGCGGCGAAAAGATCTGGAAAGCCTTTTTCCGCCAAACCGGCGCCATCCGCGTTGAAACGCTCGAAGAAATGGCGGAAACAGCGATGGTCTTCCAGCGCCTGGGCAAAGTCCGGGGGCGCGGTGTGGCCGTCATCGGCACCGGCGGCGGTATCGGCGTGGCGGCAGCGGATGCCTGTTCCAAGGAAGGACTCCACCTGGCACCGTTTCGAGAAGAACTGATTCGTGAACTGCGCGCATTCATCCCACCGGCCGGAAACATGATCCGCAATCCGCTGGACGCCCATCTGGTTCTCGTCCAAACGGATCTCCTCGGTAAAACCCTGGAAATGTTATCCTCTCAGTCCTATCTGGATATGTTTATTATTTCATTGCATCTGGATTGGCTCTTCAGCCGGAAATTCGGCGAAGTCACCCGCGAGCTCGCCCGATATCTCGCCGACGAAGCGCGCCGACATACCGGCGGAAAACCCCTCGTGGTCGCGGTTCGACAGTTCATTCCCGCCGATGCCATCCGACAAACGATGACCGACGTTAAATCAATCCTCCGCGCGGGGGGTGTGCCGTTTTTCGACAGCCTTCCTCAGGCGGCCGCCGCCCTGGGAAAAATCGCGAAGTATCATGATTTTTATCGGGAAATTCGATGATTGTCTCCTGATTTTCTTCCTAAATTTTCCCTAAGGGTCCCGCACGGTCAGCCGCGGCGGAATTCCACATAATTTATATTGACTTTCGGTCAAAATTGGAATTATAGTCATCACGCTTAAGAAAGCCGTGTCGATGGAAAGATCCAAAGAAGACCGAATGCTCCCACAGCCTTTAATATCTGTTTGATTCAAGCGGCTGGATCATCGGATCGAAACTCAGAACCGTTCGTGAAAAAAAAAAGCGGACGTTTTATACGTTTGAAATATCACAACATCAAAGAAGGGAGTTAATTATGGGCAATTTAATAGTGAACACTCGTGACCAGCAATTTGCTATTTTTGAGCAATTTGGAATGGACAAAATCTTTGCATCAGAAGAGTATGGCGGATACTCCAAGGACGACATTCTGATGATTCTGAGTGAAGCCGAAAAGATGGCCGTCAACGTCATCTTCCCGACTCTCAAGGAAAGCGATCATGAAGGTTGCACGTATAAAAACGGCGTGGTCAACGTTCCCAAGTGCTTCCATGAAGCCTTCAAGAAATATCGGGAAGCCGGCTGGATCAATCCCATGGATTCTCCCGACGTCGGCGGTCAGGGTCTTCCTCACATGGCGGGCTGGGCCTGCGCGGAAATCTTAAGCGGCGCCAATTACGCCTTCGGGATGTACGGCGGGTTGACGCATGGCGCGGCCAACATGATCAATACCTACGGCACCGAAGAACAAAAGAATAAATACATGTATAAAATGTTTTCCGGCGAATGGGGAGGCACGATGTGCCTGACCGAACCGGGTGCGGGCTCCGACGTCGGCGCTTTGAAGACGACAGCCAAACGCCTTCCGGACGGCAAGTTCCTGATCACCGGAACCAAAATTTTCATCTCTTCCGGTGAAAACGATCTATTCCCCAACATCATTCATCCTGTTTTGGCGCGCATCGAAGGCGACCCCCCCGGCACCAAGGGCATCTCCATTTTCATCGTTCCCAAAATCCGCGTCAATGACGACGGAACGCTCGGTGAACCCAACGACGTCAAGTGCGGGGGGATCGAGCACAAAATGGGCATCAAGGGATCCGCGACCTGCACCTTGAACTTCGGTGAAGACGGACAGTGCATCGGCGAATTGATGGGGGAAGAACGCGCCGGCATGAAAATCATGTTCCAGATGATGAACGAAGCCCGCCTGGGCATCGGCATGCAGGGCGTCTGCCTCGGTTCGGCCGCTTTCCAGCATGCGGTGGCCTACGCCAAAGAACGCATCCAAGGTATTCCGGTTTGGGAAATGCAAAATAAAGACGCCAAAGCCGTCCCGATCATCACGCATCCCGACATCCGCAGAAAACTCATGTGGATGAAATCCCATGTCGAAGGTATGCGCGCCATGATGATTTTCATCGCGCAGTGCATGGACATGAGCAAGATTTCCAAAACCGAGGAAGAGAAGGCCAACTGGGAAGGCTTCATCGAACTTCTGACCCCGATCATGAAAGCCTATTGCACGGACAAAGGCTTCCTCATCTGCTCGATGGCCATGGATGTCTACGGCGGCTACGGCTTCTGCTCCGAATATCCGGTGGAGCAGTTCACCCGTGACGAAAAGATCGCCACGATTTACGAAGGGACCAACGGGATCCAGGCCCTTGACCTGGTCGGCCGCAAACTCGGCCAGCGCAAAGGCGCCAACGTCATGAACATGGCCGCCATGATCCAGAAGGGGATTGCCAAAGCCAAAGCCGTCCCCGAGTTCGCGCAAACCGTCGCTTATATGGAAGAAGCATCCAATGCTTTGTTCGACCTGACCATGTTCTTCGCCAACGCCGGCAAGACGGGCGATTTCCTGGCGCCGATTTACAACGCCTGCAAGTTCTTGGAAATCATGGGCGACGTGATCGTCGGCTACTTCCTGTTGGATGCCGCCGTCATCGCCAATGAAAAACTCAAAGCGATGTATGAAGCCAAAGGCCTCACGACGATCGGCAAACAGAAAGGGTTCCAGAGAGAAGATCAGGAAGCCGCCTTCTACGCCGGGAAAGTGGCGTCGGCCAAATTCTTCGCCAACGAAAATCTGACCACCGTCAAAGCGCGCTGCCAGGCCATCAAAGATGGAGACAAAAGCGCGTTGGAGCTGGTCGATTTAGGATTCACGATTTAACTTGAAACACGTCGGTCACGAAACGACCCAGACTTTCGCAAAAGAGGCGGGCCCCCCCGCCTCTTGGCTTTTCATGCGCACCCGACGCTTTTTCCCGGGGATCTCACGCGCGGCGAGAACCGACGTCAAAACGCGGCGCTCTTGAATTCGCCTTTATTGCCGATCGTATTTTTCAAGTTTTTTTCTCAGTGTCTTGCGGGTAATCCCCAAACGGCGGGCGGCTTCGCTTTTGTTCCCCCCGCAAGCGGCAAGCGCCTTCATAATGCTTTGCCTTTCCACCTCATCCAGCGACAGTTGTCCGGCCGCTTGCGGAAACGCCACCGGGCCGGTTGAATCCGCTTGATCCGCCATCGGGAAAACCAGATCCCCTTGGTCAATCCATTCCGACCTTGACAAAACCACCGCCCGTTCGACGGTATTCATCAACTCGCGGACATTTCCCGGCCACGCATAGCGCATGAGTTTTTCCAAGGCGGCGGGGGTGAAACCCGATAGCGTTTTGGCGTTTCTCTGAGCGAACGTCTTCAAAAAAGATTGCGCCAGAAGAGGAATATCCTCCGGTCGCTCGCGAAGCGGCGGAACAGAAAGCGCCACAACATTCAGGCGATAAAATAAATCCTCGCGAAAACGGCCTTCTCGGATTTCTTTTCTCAAATCCTTGTTGGAGGCGGCGATGACCCGGACATCGACCTTGATGACATCCGATCCGCCCACGCGGGTCAATTCGCGCTCTTGCAAGACGCGAAGGAGTTTGACTTGCATTCCTTGAGACATCTCGCTGACTTCATCCAGAAAAATGCTGCCGCCGTCGGCTTGAACGAACTTCCCCTCTCTTCTTTTATCCGCACCCGTAAAAGCGCCTTTTTCATGGCCGAATAGTTCCGATTCCAAAAGGGTTTCCGTCAACGCCGCGCAGTTGATTTTGATAAACGGCGACTCTTTGCGTTGGCTGTTGGCATGGATGGCGTTGGCAATCACTTCTTTGCCGGTTCCCGATTCCCCCATGATCAACACGGTCGCCTGGGTGGGAGCGACCTGTTCGACCATTTCCAACAGCCGGACCATTGCCGGGCTCTGGCTGATGATGTTTTGCCGATCGAATCTTTCCCCGAGCCGACGCTTCAGATCCTCATTTTCTTTTTTCAGCCGGCGATACTCGGTCGCCCTCGCGACGGCGATTTGCAGTTCGTCAAAATCAAGCGGTTTGGTCAGATAATCATACGCCCCTTTTTTCAGCGCGCTCACCGCCGTTTCGACCGAAGCATAGGCCGTCATGATAATCACAGGAATGTCCGGATTTATCTGTTTGATCTGTTCAAGCGCCTCGATCCCCGAAACCTTCGCCATCCGGATATCCATCAGGATGAGATCAAAAGAGCGTCTGCGGACTTCGTCGATGGCCTGCGCGCCGTCATCCGCCTCGAACATCTGATACCCCCACCCGCCAATAAGCTTCTTGAGCATGACACGATGGGCCAAGTCATCGTCAACAATTAAAATCTCCAGTTTCGATGTCATGACGTTTTTCCTTCCACCTTTCCTCGAACAAACCGAAGCGTGACTTTCGTTCCCGCTTTGGTCTTGCTTTCAATCCGAACATCACCGCCGTGCGCTTCCATGATTTTTTGCACGATGGCCAAGCCCAAGCCCGTTCCGGCCGGTTTCGACGTGAAGTAGGGATCGTAAATCCGCGGTAAATCATCTTCGTCGATGCCTTCGCCTGTATCCATAATCATGATCTCCAGAAAAGCCTTTTCCACCGTAAACGCCACGGTCAGTTGTCCCCCCTGCGGCATGGCCGCAAGCGCATTCAAGAAGATATTGAGCAACACTTGCTTGATTTGATCCGGATCGGCCCAAACAGGCGGGAGAGGTTCCGGGGTCTCAAACCGCATCTCGACGGACTGGTCTTGGGCTTTGGCGGACACCAAAAGCAAGGTCTGCCGAACCAGGTCATCCAAAGCCACCCATTCATTTTTCAATGGGGTGGGACGCGCAAAATCGATGAGCCGGCTGACAACCCGGTTGAGTCGCTCGGTTTCCGCGATCATGATATCCGCGGTTTCCTCATCTTCCGGATGGCCGGCCAACCGTCTTTTGAAATAGACGGCGAACCCCTTGATGGAGCTCAACGGATTGCGGATTTCATGGGCGACCCCGGCCGCCAACGACCCGATGGCATGCAAATGCCGGCTTTTGACGACTTCTTTTTCCATCCTGCGGATGT
>CAZPTW010000045.1:0-12063 GCA_964589235.1 uncultured Smithella sp.
AAAAACACCCGCTTTATTTTTTCGGAATCGCCGACAAACCCGTATTTGAACGTCTTCGACATGGTGAAATTCAAAACAATCGCGGACAAACACCGGGTATTGTCCATCATCGATTCCACCTTTGCCACGCCGTACAACCAGCGCCCGCTTTCCTACGGCATCGATCTGGTCATCCACAGCGGCACCAAGTATCTCGCGGGACACAACGACATTCTCGCCGGTGTGCTTCTGGGAAAACACGAACTGGTCAACAAGGTGAGGGATCTTCACAAATCCATGGGCGGCGTGATCGATCCACACTGCTGTTACCTTCTCCTTCGCGGCATCAAAACCTTTCCGCTTCGGATCAAGACGCAAAACGAAAGTGCGCTTCGCATCGCCGAGTACTTGGAAAAACATCCCAAGATTGATCGCGTATACTATCCCTTTTTAAAAAGCCATGCCCACTATGATATCGCCCGTCTGCAAATGAAAGGCGGAGGGGGCGTGGTCACTTTCACGATCAAAGGGGATCTGGATGCGGCCAAACGATTCATGGATGCTCTGGAGATGATCTACATCGCGCCGAGCCTGGGCGGCGTTGAGACGCTGATCACCCATCCCGCAACCGTGACGTATTACCGATACACACGGGAACAACGCTACGAGTTGGGCATTGTGGATAATCTTTTCCGCCTGGCCGTGGGGATTGAAGACATCGACGACATCATCGCCGATCTGGAAAAAGGATTCGCCCGGATCTAAACCTTCATTTCCCGACTGCGCGCGGACCTTGCGGGATCATGACTTTCCGCTGATTCGTCGTAAACGACGTCCAATTCGCGTTCATTTTATTTGACGGCTCTTACCGTCACATAGGGAACCTCGGACACACACAGGCCTTCCATCCGTCGGAAACCCGCCGTTTTTAAAGCATCCGCTAAAGACGCCTGAGTAAAGCTTTGTCCGAAAATGACATTCCGCAATCCCCAGAAAAGCAGGCGATCCGGCACAAACCAAACCTTAAACCGGTTCATGAACCGACGAATCTCCGCCTCCGACGCGCCCTGGTCTGTTTCTGAAACAATCAACAAAGCTCCAGGCTTGAGCACACGCCGGATCTCGGCAAGCCCTCGGACGGCATCAGGCCAGTGTTTGATGGAACCAATACTGACGGCGGCGTCAAAGACCTCCTCAGGAAACCGGATATTCATGACATTGCCTAGAGTAAATGCACAATTGAGCACTTTTTTTTGCTTTTGAAGTTTTTGCGCTTCACGAATTTGCCGGGATGAATAATCGATCCCGGTGATTCTCGCCCCTGGATTTTTCGCCGCCAGTTGCATCGCGATATACCCCCGGCCGGTCCCGACATCCAAGAGACTGTCCCCCTCATCCAAAGGCATTTGACGCACCACCTCATCGTAAAGATCCGAGATCGCCTTGTAAATACGTTGATTGTAGATCGCCCCCATCGCCTCCCACAGAAGGCGCGAATCCCGCAGGCGTATCAAAGAAGAGATGAAAAAATGTTGAAAATTCATAAGGGCAACCCGCGCAGCATTCTTAATACATTGATCATCATCTTTTTTCTTCCGGCTCGCTCTCGGAGAATGCGTAGGTATAGAAGTTCCGTATTGATAGGGGGGCTGACGGTTTTCGATTTCTTGATCAGCCGGGCCGCTTTCGGTTGACATCGAGTGACGCATAAACCGCATCCGATGCAGCGATCCAGGTTGACCCGGTAGACTTTTCCACAAACGACGACAGCATCCATCTGACATCGCTTGGCGCAAAGTCCGCAGCCCGAACAGACAGACGCCTCGATATATGCAAAATAGTGCGTCGCAAAAAATCGTGCCGGCCGGGGATCTTTTTTCGCCGTCGTCAAAACACCACAACAACACCCACAACAAATACAGATACAGTCAGGATTGCGGGAGTTGCTGGGCTGAAGCACCAAGCCTTTTTCTTCGGCCATATCCAATACGGCCAAGGCTTCCGCTTTGGACATTTTCCGAGCTCGACCGCGCTGAGCGTGATTGGATTCACCAATCATCAAGCAAATCTCAAAATCTTTCGTCCGCCGGCAAGGTCTACCCAAGAGAGCCTCCCCTTGTTTACAGACACAGTTTGAAACATAAAGCGGCTTTGGTGTTTGTTCCAGAAAACGCCGTAAATGATCGTGGGTATCGACGAGATACTCCGGCACGATCGCCGAAAGGTGCGGGCTGGTCCGTAATTGGGGCAAAGAGGCGCGGAAAAACTCTTTGCCGAATGCCTCGTCGAGATACCGGTGCATCATCTCCATCAAATCCGGCGTCAACGCATCCACTTGATATTCAAACATGCCGATCGCCAACATAGCGATCCCATAGCGGGGACCGGCGGCCCCCAGAGAGCGACGGACGACGCCTTTTTCAAACATCGCATTCAAAATCGTCTGCAATTCCTCTTCCGAGATATCTTTTTGAAATCGACGTCGATAATTTCTGCGGATTTTATCAATGGAAATGGAAGGGAGCGTGAGACACAAAGCGACTTCCGCTTGTGCCGGCGTGAAAAAGTATTTCAACAAATCTATTTCGACACCACTGGGCGCGGCGGGATAGCCAATGGGATATCGATCCAATTGAACCTGAAGTTGTCTGTAGAGCCGATCCTCTTTCATCTTGCCATATCGTCTCCGAATCCAGACAAGATCATTCCGGCATTAGATGTTTTTGTCAACAGATTATTGGCTGGCGACTGTCTATTCGCGAAAGCCCCTTGACAATCGGCCCGCGATCGGAGCATGTGTGAGTTCATTGCGCAAAGCAGACAAAGGAATCGAAAGACGTCGATGAGAATTTATCTTGCCCCCATCCAAGGAATCACCGATCGGATTTATCGAAACGTTTACCCCATTTATTTTAAGGGCGTCGACCAGGCGTTTGCTCCTTTTATCTCTTCGGTGGCGACAGCCGGCATCGACAGCCGTCTCATTCGGGATGTCTATCCAAGATCAGACTTGGGGCTCCCGACCGTCCCGCAAGTGATGAGTTCAAATCCAGGCGACTTCATCCGGCTGGCCAATCACCTCTACGAAATCGGATATCGAACGGTGAACTGGAATCTTGGTTGTCCATTCCGTATCGTCATGAAAAAAGGGCGAGGGGCGGGCATGCTTTGCCATCCCGACAGAATCGAGGCCTTTCTCGAAAACACGATTCCGCATCTAAAACCCTCGTTATCGATCAAACTCAGGTTGGGCACAAAATTCCCGGACGACATTCTTCATATCCTGCCGATCTTCAACCGTTTCAATCTCGAAGAGATCATCATCCATCCCCGCACGGGCTTGCAAATGTATGAGGGCGCCGTGGATCTCGACACGTTTGAGAAATGTCTTCAACTGACCAAACACCGGGTCATCTACAACGGCGATATCGATTCCCCTTCAATACTGGATGATCTTGCGCGACGGTTTGACACCGTCAACTGCTGGATGATCGGCCGGGGGCTCTTGAAAAATCCTTTTCTGGCGGAGGAGATCAAAAATCACCCTCAGAAACCATTCGGTGAAAAAATCAAGATTCTAAGAACTTTTCATGACCATCTTTTCGACGAATACGCCTCAAAGCTGGCCGGTCCGGCTCATCTCTTAAACAAGATGAAAGAAATTTGGACCTATATGGGCGGTTTTTTAGAGGACGGGAAAAAGGTCCAGAAAAAAATCCAAAAAGTTCAATCTATTGACCGTTACGTCCATCTTGTTGCGAGGATTTTTGACGAAATCCCTTAAATCCCGGATATGATCAAAACATCATGGAGACCTCGGGAATTCCCCCACTTGAATCTTCCCTCCTGCGAGCAGTACGGGTCGATTCGGTCCTTCATGAAGACCCAAAAAACCGCCTCAGAAGGCCCTTTTTAACGTTGGAATCCTTCAAACCATAGTTATTTTTCTCGGCTTGCTCCTGTTGGATATCCTTGATGCTGGGATAGTTGACGAAATCATCAATGAGACGCTTGGGTGGCGCCTCTTTTTCAAGAAGTATCTTTGAAAACACCGGCGGTTGATTCTGCATGCGTTGTCTCGCCTGACAATCTTTCCGGTTGTGATCATAGGCAAGATTTGGTCGTCTTAAATCTTGCTTTTTCATACTCAAAAGCGCTCTTTCGATAATCGCCGCGTAACTTTCCTGGGTTTTCCCCTTCTCCTCAAGAAGGATCGATCGGGCCTCCTTGGAAAGCATGATGGTCAACGACGTCTTTCCCTCGGCTTTTTGCTTCTCCCGCCAGTCCTTTATTCTATCCGATTGTTTTTTCATCTATTTCTCCTGTTACAAGTAACGCACATGCAAGTCACACGTGCGTTGCATGTAACACTCGCGTACCCATAATGCAAGACATTTCAGCTTGGCAGACGGTCTGGGGGTCTCGGCGCTTTTTTCTCAGCTCTCCATTGAGCTTGGAAAACGATGGGCATAGCGACACGGAATACCCTTTGCGCAATTATTCCTTATAGTAATTTGACTTATTCATAACAATCATATATAGCCCTCCCGGAAACACAACATTGCCCAGGGTAAGGAGAAGTTATGCCCGAAAAGTCAGTCATCCATGAATGGAAACCGAAAATCGCCGCGATTGTCTGCAACTGGTGTACGTATGCGGGGGCCGATCTGGCCGGTATCAGCAGAATTCAGTATCCACCGAATGTCAGACTCATCCGTGTGCCTTGCACGGGAAGAATCAACCCCTTTTATATCGTCAAGGCCCTTCAAGACGGCGCCGACGGCGTTTTGGTCTCCGGCTGCCACCCAGGAGAATGCCATTATATTTCAGGAAATTTGGTGGCTCGTCGGAAGTTCGCGACATTGAAGAGTTTTTTGAATTATGTCGGTGTGGAAAAAGATCGAGCCATTTTTACCTGGGTTTCCGCCTCCGAAGGTGACAGATTCGCCCAGGTGATCCGGGGAGTGACTGCAATCATCAAGGATTTGGGACCTGCCGCAAAGCTGGTCAAAAGACTATAATCTCATGCATATTTCAGAACAATTCCTTGAACGACGTGGGAAACATCTTCGCAATAATCGATGGCGGATTCAATGCGTTCGTAAATTTCCTTCCACTTGATCAATTCAATGGCGTCTTGCTCTTTCAGAAACAAGTCCGTCATGATCTCACGCAAGACGATGTCCCCTGCGTTCTCCAAGGTGTGGATCTCCACGCAGGTCCCCAAGATTTTTTCACTGTCTTTCACATCACGCAAATCATGAACAACTTGCTTGATTTTCTGTATGGCCTGAAAAAGGATTCGCGTCTGACCGGTATGCGCATCATCTGGATTTTTAACGTCATACATGCGCAAGCATACAGCGGTCCCGTAAATGACATCCAAAATGTTATCCATCTTGTTGACCAAAGCGTAAATATCTTCACGGTCGATGGGTGTAAGAAAGGTTTTGTGCATTCGTTCATAGGTCTTATGCGCGATATTGTCCGCTTCATGCTCATATCGCTTAAGCTTGGCAACTTCGGCCTCTGAATATGTGCGATTTGTTATCATTTCAAGAAAGCATTGACCGCCTTCCTCAAGTTTGTTGGCCATCTCCTCGAAGAAGTCAAAGAAAGTCTCTTCCCTTGGAAAAAATCTCATTCCAAACACCTTTCTATGCCTGTCGTCGAAACAATCGGCGGCAATATCCGAGTTTCTTCGATGTTACTTCAATTCAAAAAAAATGAAAAGCAACGATTGCTTTTTGATCCCTGTCTCCCCGTGATAAAATGATTTAAAATTCCGACTCACTTCTTTTCTAAAAACGGATCAGAAAATCCGACCGGACTTTTGCCTCAATACATGCATTTCTCATTTTCCCCTAGCGACGATAAACCACCTGAAGGTTCCACGCACATGGATGACCAGACACAAAATCAGGATAAACGCAATTTTATCATGTGATTCCAAAAAGATTTCACGCGTTACGTCCGCCCATCCAGACAGTTTCATCATCCAGGGGATATATCCTGTCATGGCCACAATGACAAATAGGACCATCATAGTCACGACAAGTTTGTTTCCGGAAAACATTTTCTTCGCGATCACTGTTCTGTAATAGCTCCAGTGCCGGGAAATGTGAAAAAACCATCAAGGGAGAAAGGGACAAAACGGCGATTTTGTGTCAACCGAACCAGCTGACATAAGGCCACCCCCAAAATGGCTGGGTTCCGCGAAGGCCGCCCTGACACGCGAGGGGATAAACGTCCTGGATGAAGCCGCGAAGACTGATTGAATCGCCCTGCCTGGTTGTACATTTTTCATCCATGGAGCGCTGTGTTTAACCTCAGACGCGACGGACGAGCTTCGCCGATGGCGGCTCACGAGAAACATCAGGCCGTCTCCACCATTCTTTTTTCAAAAAATGAAGGCAAAGCCGACTGACTTTGCCTTCATGATGACTGTCGATCTCCTCTCCAAAGTTTGGATTCAAGCCTGAAACCGCTAAAAGAAACCACCGCAATCATCCGCATCCATTTTCATTCGGAATAAGGCGGTTCTCCCTGAATGGATTTTGTCAGTTCCAACGCCTTTTTGACCTGATCACGCGTCCCTCTGAAAACAATCCACACACTTCCTTCCGCACCACTGACACCGCCTGCGCTGGCCTGAAAAGCCGTGGCTCCTGTCAATATCTTGATGGCCTCGAGCTCCGTAACGATTTCTCCGGTCAGAATCCACATCGAGGGGAGATGATCCCCGGGATACATAGCCTTCGAACTACCGGCCGGAGCGGACAATGTTTCCATCGGTTCACGCATTTTCAAGGTTAGATCTACGATATCTGTCGCAACCAGTTTTTCCAGACCAACCGGTATGACAAGATGAGCCTTGCGCGCCACGATCAGCGGCATGGTGATTCCGGTGGTTCCGCCCTCGGGATGGAGAATATTGACGGCGGCGATCTTGTTTTTATAGTCTAAGGCATTGGCGCCTTTGATCACAACATCTCCGGCTTTCAGCTTTCTGGCTGCATCTTCCAGCGAAATGTCAACCGCTTTGCCTTTCTCCAAAATCAAGTGATTGACAGGCTTTACCTTGGGCAGGTTTTTGGTTCCCTTTTCAGGTTCTATGCGACCCGTCACAAAGGCGGCATGGTTGGTTTTTATCCCTGAAAGCTCCTCGGCGACGTAAGCGTTCGTCGTTCCCTTGATCACAATCACCATACCATTGGCCAGAGCTTTTTTCACAATCGGCATCTGCGCCACGGCCTTGCCGATCAACCTCTTGGATTCTGCAACCGTGAGAATCGCTCCGCTCTGGACGATTTCACCCGATCCTGAACCGCCCAAATTCGCGGCAAGCGAAGGTTTTGACCCTAGAATCAATCCGGCGATAACCGCCGCAAATAAAAAAAGAACTGCCCTCCATACGTTTTTCATCATGTTTCTCCTTTCTTCTTGCCATTCATCTTGATGTGAATTCAACACACTCTTTTCAGGGCGTCAGGTATTTCAGACGTTTCTTTCAGGAGCCGAAAAAGAACATCCTCACGAATCGCCCTGTTTCCGCCCTCATTTTCGTCTTCCCGAAAGAAAGCCAGGTTGAGCGTGGATCGGGTTGGCTCAGGAAGCAAAAGCGATGCGTTCATCGCCATCACCGTGCGTTCCGGGGAAGGCCCATGGTTTAGGGTCCCGGCATCATAACCTCCTTCATGTCTTCGAGTTCCGTGCACTTTCCTTTTTCCAAAAAGAACTCGGCACAGAGGGGGGATCTCTTTCCCGGAAGCGTGAGTGTCCCATCTTCCTCCGGATGGAAACGTCCTTTGTCAATTTAACCGATTACAGATCCAGGTCAAGCCTTTTTATGGGTTTTAGAAAAACCGGGAATCGACCGGCCCATCACAAACCTTCTTCTAAGAGATGGCGCCGAGGAAAAGATTTTTCACCTTGCGATGTTCAGTGGGGAAAGAAACGAGACAAAAAAATGGGTTGATATGTTTGCCGGCCAAGGGTGAGGAGCATATACCCTTGACCGGCCGCCGACGTTCAATTTGCATCAATCGAGAAGACAGACGTACTTTTTATCCGCTTGCGGTAAATTCACTCCTTCATGATTATCCACCAACGAGTACTTCTGCCTGCCGAATTTCATCGCTCGTTTATGCGAAGACATGTAAATATCCAGGTTACCACGATTTCTACGATGGGTCCGATCTTTGATGACGAAGACGCCCAAATCGCTGATGAAGACCTTTGTCCCCATTTTAAATCCTTTACGCTCCAAATCTCTCGACACCGCCAAGATGCCCGGTCTCACGGTTTCTCCGGAAGCTGTCTTTCCTTTGTTGTGGTAACACTCCTTCAAGGTGTATGCTGTAACAGATATGTTCATTTCCTCCGCCCATACACTGACGGTTGAAACCCCCAGCATGCAAATTCCTAAAAGCACAACCTTTGCTACTAATAGGTTTATTCTTGTCATAATGACCTCCTTGTGTTGAAAAGAGCGAAAGCCGCTCTTTTGCACAGATTGGGTTATGGCTACCTTGGCCTACCCGTAGCTCCTCTATGTATACACTCTCAGGAGAGTGGAATGGCAGATTCTTTATTCATGATCTCGTGCTGAACTGTGTCGGGGGATATACAGGAAAAAGCAGAGCTTCAATATCAATAAGAACCTTCTTTCATGGGGTCAGTCTATATGCAAGACGAAAGCCGATGTCAACTATTCTTTTTCCCGGTGACGATTTCACCAATGCAATCAAGAGATTATCTTTTCGACGCAGCGATGCGCCGAGACAGAATGCCCGACTTCCCCAAAAAATGATGTGCCGCAGAGCGTTTTTTCCCATCGCGTGATAAAGATCTGAGCCCGCTTTTCTCCTGGCTTCGTCTATCGATGGCATGATCGGTGAAGAATCACCCCCCCGAGATTCCACCATGCCCTGTCATACTCTATTTCCCGCTCGACAATTTTCCACGCCTATTTTATAGGCGAGACGGCGCTTGGCGGCAGCATAGAATCTTTCTTTTCCCACGAAAAAAACCGCCGCAACCCTTTTGGAGAACGGGAGATAACCGTTATGAAACAGCGAGATCTTTCTTTCACACTTTTGAACGCCTCTTCAGCATTCGATTCAGTGATGCGGCGTTTGAATCCTCTGGCATTGTCCGACTTGCGGGAGGAATTGCTTGTCCATATCACCCCTTTACAGGACGTGCGGAAATTTCTGCTCACAGACGATCAACGGAACCCGGACCGCGGCATCCATCAAGCGCTCCTGCGCGCCTGCGATTTTTTACTTGCCGCCATCCGAACCTTCGCCGATGACGAAGACCTGCAAGCAGCCTACATTGCGGCGCTTCGCGCGGCGCGTAAGCACTGTCGCGCCCTGGAAGTTCTTTTTACCCTTTGTCAAAGTTTTCCAGACATCGATAGATACTTCCTTGTTGAAGGAAAGGAGGCGTCATCTCTTCGTCAAGGAAAATCCCGCAACGCTCAAGCCGGCCTTTTTCACATCGGTCCACATCAGACCTTGCATGCGCGCGGCGGTTATTCACTCTATATTCCAGAGACCCATCGGCCGCAACAACCCGCCCCGCTCATCGTGGCCCTGCATGGCGGTTACAGCCATGGCCGTGATTTTCTCTGGGCGTGGCTTGCACATGCCCGAAGTCGTGGATACCTCCTTCTGGCACCATCCTCTTTAGCCATGTCGTGGTCGATCGGCCATCCGGATGCAGACGCCTTGCAGCTTTTGAAGTTTCTCGAAGAGGTCCGTGCCCAATTCCAGGTAGACGCATCCCGCATCCTGCTTTCCGGTCTGTCCGATGGCGGCACATACGCTCTGCATCTCGTCTTGTCTTCCGGCAATCCTTTTCAATATGCGGCTGTCACCGCCTGTACACTGGCTCCATTCGACTCAAGGCAGGCCGCAGGCAAACACATCTTCTGGCTCCATGGTAGACAGGATTGGATATTTCCTGTAACGCACGCCCTTCAGGCCGGCAAAAGCCTCAAAGAGGCGGGCGCCGACGTCCGCATGAAAGTGATTCCCGACCTGTCACACGCTTATCCGCGAGAAGAAAACGGTGCTATTTTGGATTGGTTTGAAAGCTTTACAGATCAATGACCGGATCGATTGATCTCCCGACCATGAGTGAGCCCGACATCCACGACAAACAAAACCTTAAAAAAAAATGTTCAATCCCATGATTCTGTGTTAAATCCGGGGTGACGGTTTGTTGCCAGGGTTCTAGGGGACAAATCGAGTTTTGTTCACTCAAGAGGACAATGCATGCAGGAAATACTGGTCATCCTTGCAATAGGTCTTGCGGTCCTTGTGATCCCGCGTATGATGAACCGCAACGTCACCTCGAATGCCCAGAGACCTCTCCGCTCTGTTTCCGGACCGCAAAGCATCGCAGCGTTTCTCAAAGGCGGATTGCCGGGCTGGATGCGGCTTTTGATCGTGCTTTCCATCCTGTGGATCGGCGGATGCGCGCTCTATTTCAAGCCTTGGGAACAAGACAGTCTCTTTTTCTTTTCCGTCGGTTTGGGCCCCGTAGTCGCCGTCTGGGGCGGCATCTGGGTTTGGGCAGGCTACAGAAAATATCGACGGTAATTCATTGGCTTTCATAGAGTCTTTTTTTGGGGAAGCTATGACGCCCGAAACAGGCCGGCGCATCGAAAAAAACTCAAGGTCGATACTGGACGATCGATCGGGTATGCGGCAATGGAGCATTCAGAAAACGGTGTCCTCTTCAGAAAACGTTCAGGCTTGCCATTTTCTGGCGTTGCAGACAGGTCTTCCCAAAGCACGCATCAAGGATGCTTTGAACAAAGGCGCCTGCTGGCTTTCCCGAAAGGGGCAAGGACGTTTTCGTTTGCGCAAGGCGACATTCCTCTTGAGAAAAGACGACGTCCTTGAGCTGCATTACGATCCGACCGTCCTGTCCTGGGTGCCACCTTCAGCGTCTTGCCTGGAAGACCACAGACACTACAGCCTTTGGTTCAAACCAGCGAACCTTTTGACACAAGGAACGGATTTCGGAGATCACGGTTCCCTCCTCAGACAAGCGGAGACGTTTTTCAATCCTCGTCGAGAGGCCTTTCCGGTGCACCGGCTGGACCGGGAAGCCTCTGGTTTGGTTTTGGTGGCTCATTCGCGGCAAGCCGCAGGCAGGCTCTCGCAGCTTTTTCAGAATCGTCAAATCATCAAACGATACCGTGTCGAGGTTTTGGGGGTTCCGGACAAGAAAGTCGACGCCATCTCTATACCGCTCGACGGCAAGAAAGCCCTCACCCGTTACCGCGTGGTCTCGAATCATCCGGAAACCGGCACCTCGGACCTTCTGATTGAGATTGAAACCGGAAGACGCCACCAAATTCGGCGGCACCTTGCCGCCATCGGTCATCCCGTGATGGGGGACCCCCGGTATGGCAGCGGAAACAAAGACGGCCGCCCCATGCGCCTTGTGGCCTGCGAACTTCAATGGCCATGCCCATACACAGGGCGCCTTCACCACCGCCATCTTTGAAAAAAGCACCTTTTCAGAAAGGAGCCCCTATGAATGTCGAACTCAAAGAAGCAATCATCAATACTCTAAAGAATCGGGTTTCAGCACTCGGCTTCGCGCCCGTTGAACGGTTCGCCGAAGCTCCCCCGAATCATTCGCCTGCGGACATCTGCAAAGGCGCGCGCACCGTGATCGTTTTCGGCGTCCCGATTCCCAAAGGCGCGCTCACCACGTCCCCGTATACCTTGCACGCGGTTCACCGCAGTTATCACACTGTGTACAGGTATCTTGATGAAATCAGCCTGGAGCTTTGCAATTTTATCGAATCAGCCGGCGCGGATCGGGCGGTCATGATTCCCACATACGCGCCCATGGTTTTTCAAAATGTGGAACCTTGGGGGATTTTGTCTCTCAAACACGCCGCCGTTCTGGCCGGATTGGGAGCGTTCGGGCGAAGCGGTCAAGTGTACCATCCGATATTTGGCGCGCGCCTGAGGCTTGCGGCGGTCGTCACGAGCGAGGACATGCCCGGCGACCCGATGGTCGACGCATCCCCCTGTCCCGAGCACTGCCGCGCAT
>CAZPTW010000046.1:0-11977 GCA_964589235.1 uncultured Smithella sp.
AGGCCAGATCAAATGGGTGATGAATCCCTATGATGAATTTGGCGTGGAAGAAGCATTGAAATTGAAAGAAAAGAATGGCGGCGAGGTCACGATCATTTCCGTCGGTCCGGCAAGGGCGATGGAAACGATCCGCACCGCTTTGGCCATGGGTGCCGACAAAGGTGTTCACATTTGCGATCCGGCTTTTGATAACGCCGATGCGTTTGTCGTGGCCAATGCCTTGGCGGCCGTGATCAAAACCATGCCGTACGACATTATTTTCTGCGGCCAGCGCGCAATCGACGACGACGCAGGCCAGGTCGGCGCCATGTTGGCGGAAGCTCTCGGAATTCCTCAGCTCACGTTGGTCACCAAACTGGATTACGCGGGTTCCTCCATTAAAGTGATTCGGCCGATTGAAGGCGCTCAGCTGTCGGTCGAAACGGCCCTGCCCTGCGTGGTGACCGCGCAGAAAGGCCTCAATGAACCTCGTTATGCTTCTCTGCCTGGCATCATGAAGGCGAAGAAGAAACCGGTTGACGTGAAAAACGCCGCGGCAATCGGTGTCGCCACCGATGCAAAAGCCAAAGTCGCCAAAACCATTCCGCCTCCGGCCAGACCTCCCGGAAAGATCGTCTGTGGAGATGAGCCCGCGCAAAAGGCGGCCGAACTTGGCCGGTTACTTCGAGAAGAAGCAAAAGTTATTTAATTGAAAGCGGAGGATTGAAAAATGGCAAAAGGAGTCATGATAGTGGCAGAACAGCGTGATGGCGCTCTGCGTAAAATCAGCTTTGAGCTGGCGTCGACCGCCCGCAAACTGGCCGATCAGACCGGCGATGAAGTGAGCGCCGTGCTGTTGGGCGCCGGTGTTGAGGGATTGGCCGCCGAGCTGGGGAAATATGGTGTGGATAAAGTGTTCGTCGGCGATAACGCCGCATTGGAACCCTATGTGACGGAAGCGCACGCCGCCGCGGCCGCGAAAATCATCAAGGACAACGATCCGGCGATCGTGCTGTTCGGCGCGTCGGTGCAGGGCAAGGATCTCTCCGCCCGCGTGGCCGCCAAACTGGCGACCGGTTTGGCAACCGACTGCACGGATGTGAAGATCGACGGCGGCAAGCTGGTTTGCACCCGCCCGATGTATGCAGGCAAGTGCTTCGGTGAAGTGGTGATCAATGCGACCCCGCAGATCGCGTCCCTTCGCCCCAACGTTTTCCCGGCCGTTGAAAATGCCAAAGCCGGCGCCGTGACGAAAGTGGATGTGGCGGTTGAACCTCAGAAGACGAAGGTTTTGGAAGTGCAGAAAGACACAAGCGGCAAAGTCGACCTGACGGAAGCCAACGTGATCGTCTCCGGCGGCCGCGGCATGAAAGGTCCTGAAGGTTTCGGGATTCTCGAAGAACTGGCTGAAGTGCTCAAAGGCACGGTGGGCGCATCCCGCGCGGCTGTCGATGCCGGTTGGCGTCCTCAGAAAGATCAGGTCGGTCAGACCGGCAAGGTTGTGTCCCCGAACCTGTATATCGCCTGCGGTATTTCTGGTGCCATTCAGCATTTGGCCGGTATGAGTTCGTCGAAGTGCATCGTCGCCATCAATAAAGATCCGGAAGCCCCGATCTTCACGAAGGCGGATTACGGTGTCGTTGATGATCTGTTCAAGGTCGTTCCCGAATTGACGGCCGTCTGCAAAAAATTGGTTGCTTAATATCAACACATCAGGTCTTTGTCCCGCTTGAGCGGGACAAAGACCTTCTTTCGGCGCAAGATACTGAAAAAAGGTGGAAGTCCGCCTTCAAGTCATGTGGGAGGATCAATGAAAGGACATGAATTTTCAATAGGTAACGAAGGTCGCGAGGTTTTCTGGAATATTCCCCTGCCGGCGTTTGAAATCATTCTTTTCGCGCTGACGGCTGTGGCTGTTGCGATATTTGCATACGGCGTCTACCGCCGCTGGCTGATGTGGAAGGCGATGGGCAAGCCGGAAATGCGACTGGACGATATGAAGGAGAGGGTCAAGATCGTTCTTCAGGAAATCTTCCTGCAGAAAAAAGTATTGAAAGATCCTTATCCTGGGATCATGCACGCTCTGATCTTTTTCGGCTTCTTTGTTTTAATTTTCGGTGCGGCGTTTGACGCAGGTCAGCACCACATTACGGAACCGCTCTTCGGCTGGACGTTTCTGAAAGGGAATTTTTACTTGGTCTTTTCCTTCTTGATGGATCTTTTCGGATTGTTCGTGCTGATCGGCGTGATTATCGCGTTGGATCGCCGGTTTGTCAAAAAACCGGATCGTTTGGGGTACAAAGGTGAGATCGACAACACGCCCGATGATGTCATCGTGCTTTTACTCATCGGCGCCATCATCATTACCGGTTTCATCGCCGAAGCCCTGCGCATTTACGTGACCAATCCTCCTTGGGAGTACTGGTCATTCGTCGGTTGGCTTCTTTCCGCCACATTCACCGGCGTAGCCCCGGAAACGGCGCGGACGCTGCACCAGATCACCTGGTGGGTTCATGCGGTGTTAGGGCTTGGTTTTATCGCCTATATTCCCTATTCCAAATTGGTGCATATTATCGTGACGCCGGCCAACCATTTCCTGCAGTCGCGCAAACCGACCGGTTACATTGAGCCGATTCGGGATTTTGAAAATGCCGAAGCGTTCGGCGTCGGCAAGCTCGAAGAATTTACCTGGAAGCAGATTTTCGATTCTGAGGCCTGCATCCGCTGCGGCCGTTGCCAGGATGGCTGTCCGGCCTATCTCACCGGATTGCCTCTTTCGCCCAGAAAATTGGTTAAGTATATCAAGACACATTGGTTGGAGAAAGTTCCAGAGGCCGTCAAAGCCTTGAAAGCGGCCAAAATGGCCGGCGACGCTTCGGGTGAAGGAGAGGCTCCGGCTCAAGCCGCCGAAGAAGCGACAGGAAAGGCTCTGGTTGGCGAAGTGATCGACTTGCACGAACTATGGGCTTGCACCAACTGCATGTACTGTATGGAACATTGCTCGGCGTCGATCGAACATGTGCCGAAGGTTATCGATATGCGGCGTTACAAAGTCTTGACCGAAGCGGATTTTGCTCCGGAATTGCAATTGACCTGCCGTAATATGGAAAATAACTCCAACCCCTGGGGGGTCGGGTCGCATCTGCGGGCGGAATGGGCCAAAGATTTGGGTATTCAGACACTGGCTGAAAATCCCGATGTGGAGTATCTCTTCTATGTGGGTTGCTCCGGGTCGTTTGATGATCGGGGAAAGAAAATTTCCATCGCTTTTGCGAAGATTCTCCAGGAAGCTGGAATCAGTTTTGGTATTCTGGGCAATGAGGAAGGCTGCTGCGGCGACTCCGCCATGCGCGCCGGCAATGAATATCTTTTCCAGGCTTTGGCTCAGGCCAATATCGACGTCATGAACGGTTATGGTGTCAAGAAGATCATCACCATCTGTCCGCACGGCTACAATGCTTTGAAGAAAGATTATCCGAATTTCGGAGGCCATTTCGAAGTTTACCATCATACGGAAATCATCGCGAAGCTGATTGCGGAAGGCAAGATTCGACTCAGTCAGCCGTTGTCGGGTAACTTTGTCTATCATGATTCCTGTTTCTTGGGCCGCTACAATAAGATTTACGATCAGCCGCGACAGATTCTCAAAGCCATTCCCGGCATCCGTGTGGTCGAAATGGATCGAAACTTGGACAAGAGCTTCTGCTGCGGCGCGGGTGGGGCAAGAATGTGGATGGAAGAGGATATTGGAGAGCGCATCAACTTTGCCCGGACGCGACAAGCCATCGAAGCCAATGCAGACACGATTGCCGTGGGATGTCCATTCTGTTTGACCATGATGTCTGACGGGATCAAAGATCACCAGAAGACCGAGACCATGCAGGCCTGGGATCTCGCCGAACTGGTCGTCAAGGCGATGGGCAAGGAAGAAGTGAAACCCCCGGTGGACGTCTGTGCCGGGTAAAAGAGGCTGAAGGCTCAAAATGCCCGAAGCGCAAGATACATGACGGAGGCCCCTTGTCCGTGCCGGACAAGGGGCTTTTTCATCAAAGCAACTCGGAGAACAACATGGATTATAAAAACATACTTTTAGATGTCAGCGAAGGTGTTGCTCAGATCACGTTCAATCGTCCCAAAGTTTTAAACGCGATGAACTACGAAGTGATGAGCGAGTTGTCCTGTGCCCTATATGAATGCGATCAAAATGAGGCCGTCAAATCCCTCATTTTGACTGGTGCCGGTGACAGAGCGTTTGTCGCGGGGGCGGACATCTCTCAGATGCAAAGTTCCTCATCGGTTGAAATCATGAAACTGATGGAATTGGGACAAAATACCCTTCGTTTTCTTGAAACCATGAGCAAACCGTCCATCGCCGCAATCAATGGTTTTGCGCTGGGAGGTGGGACGGAAATCGCCCTGGCTTGTGACATCCGCATTGCGGCGGAAAATGCCGTCTTCGGTCAGCCGGAAATTCTCATCGGGATTCTGCCGGGTTGGGGCGGTACGCAGCGGCTGCCGCGGCTGGTTGGGATGGGGATCGCCAAAGAACTCATTCTAGGGGGCGGACAAATTGACGCGAAACGTGCTTATGAAATCGGTCTGGTCAATAAAGTCGTAGCGGCGGCTCAGCTGATGCAGGAGGCTCGAACGCTTGCCAAGAAATTTACGGTGTTGCCGGGCTTTGCGATCAAGATGGCGAAAAACGCGATGAATTTCGGCTATGATATGCCCCTCGAGGGCGGTGTCAAGCTCGAGCTTTCCTGTATTTCCCAGTGCTTCAGCACCGAGGATCAAAAAGAGGGGATGAAAGCGTTTTTAGAAAAAAGGAAGCCGAATTTTGTGGGTAAATAGCCTTTGGGTGGATAATCGGTTTTTCGTTGATCGGTCAGGTAGATGAAGTGATATTGGCAGGCGAAAATCAGGCCCTGTCACGGCAAACGAAATGGATCGAACCCTGACATTTCTAAAAGGCCCAAAGAGATGAATCGATGGTGAGTTTTGATGAAGGAGAGAATCAATGTCGTTACACCTTAAAAAATTGAAATCTTTTTCCGGCAGGAGAGGTCCGTTGTTGTTGATCATCATGGATGGGATCGGCCTGGGAAAGAGGGATGAAGCCAACGCGGTCTATCAAGCCCAAACACCGAATCTCGATCAATTGTTCAAATCGGATCTCTTCACTGAACTTCGGGCTCACGGCACGGCCGTGGGGTTGCCTTCAGACGACGATATGGGCAACAGCGAAGTGGGGCACAATGCCATCGGAGCCGGCAGAGTTTTTGATCAGGGAGCGAGGCTGGTGAACAAGGCGCTGAAAACCGGTATCATTTTTCAGTCCGATGTTTGGAAACACATTGTCGAGCGCTCGCGAACCGGGGGGACGGTTCATTTTATCGGGTTGCTGTCGGATGGAAACGTTCATTCGCATATCGACCAACTCAATATTCTGATCGACAAGTGCGCTGAGATGAATTTCAAAAAGGTTCGAATCCATGCCCTTTTGGATGGACGCGATGTGGGAGAACGGACTGCTCTCCAGTATGTCATCCCAACGGAGGAAAAACTGAAAAAGCTGTCTGAAGAAAAAGGGCTCGATTACGCCATTGCGTCCGGCGGCGGACGGATGAATGTCACCATGGATCGATACAACTCCGATTGGAATATCGTTAAGCGCGGTTGGGAAGCCCATGTCTTGGGAATCGGCAGACCCTTTCCATCCGCTTCTGAAGCCGTCAAGACGTTTTACGCAGAAGATCCGAAGTCGACGGACCAGTATCTTCCCCCGTTCGTCATCATAAATCCTGGCGGGAATCCGGTTGGTAAAATTCAGGACGGCGACGCGGTGATCTTTTTCAATTTCCGCGGGGACCGCGCCATCGAAATATCCCGGGCGTTTTCCGAAAAAGATTTTCATGAATTCGATCGAGGTCCGCTTCCGGACATTTATTATGCGGGGATGATGGAATACGACGGTGATGCGCATATCCCGCCGAATTTTCTCGTGCAGCCGCCTGCGATCGATCATGTCATCAGTGAGTATCTTTGCGCGGAAGGGATAAAAACGTTCGCCGTTTCCGAGACTCAGAAGTATGGGCATGTCACTTATTTTTGGAACGGCAATCGCTCCGGCTACATCGATGAGTCTTGCGAATGCTATGTGGAAATCCCGTCCGACCGCGTGGAATTCGACAAAGCCCCCAAGATGAAAGCCACAGAGATTACGAAAACGGTCATCGAGCTGCTCCGGAAAGGAGAGTATCGATTCGGCAGACTGAATTTCCCCAACGGCGACATGGTAGGTCACACAGGCGTCATGGAGGCGGCGATCGTCGCCGTCGAAACCGTGGATCAATGTGTGGGCGAACTACTGGCCGAGATCCGGCGTTTGGATGGCATTGCCGTCATCACGGCGGATCATGGCAACGCGGATGAAATGTTTACTTTCGACAAGAAGGGTAAAAAGACCGTTAAAACGGCACACAGCTTGAACCCGGTCCCGTTTATCATCTACGATCCCGGTTATCGGGGGGAATACAGGATGGCGGATGTTCCAGAAAAAGGACTGTCCAATATCGCGGCGACACTTCTGAATCTCTTGGGGTATGAAAAACCCGACGATTATGATCCGTCGTTGATCGAAATGGTTTAAGGGAAAAGAACCGAAGATCATTTTGAAACGATGAATCTTTTCATTTTTTCCTGGATGAAAGATGGGCATGATGAAGTGTCGGACAAGCAGAAGACGAAAACGCTGGGCTTTTTTGTCACTTCTAATGCTGATTCCGCTTCTCATTTTAGGTTTGCGAGGTAAGGATTTCCATTTTTTGAACGATGTGGACTGGCTGAAAGACGAGCCGGGGGTTCGTTTTGGGAATTTCGGGCTCGCCTATGCGGGGATCGACGAGGCGTCGATAAACTGTAAATTATCTGATTTGAAAGCCTTTTCCATAGAAATGGTCATCTATCCGAAAGAAAGGATTCAATCGGATGGCTTTAAGATGATCCTGACTTTTCACGATGGGGACGATCGCCGACAGTTGTTCCTGGGCCAGTATCGATCCTTCCTGGTCGTGATGAATGGGGACGATTATGAAAACAAAAAAAAAGTAAATCGGATCGCGGCCCAAATTTTTGCGAAGCGGTCTGAAAAAATGTATTTGACCTTGACGTCTGGCATGGATGGAACGAAACTTTACGTCAACGGCGAATGCATCCAGTCCAAACCGGATTTAATACTCAAGGTTTCTCATGGAAACAAAACTCGGATGACGCTTGGCAATTCTGTCTACGGCAAAAATCCCTGGGCCGGCTTTGTGTATGGTTTGGCTTTTTACTCAGACAGTCTCGACCCCAAGACGGTGGCACAGCGCTATGGGATTTGGTCCCGTACCCACGAATTCCCATTTCCGAAAGAAGGTCATCCCCTTCTTTTTTACCCGCTTGATGAAAAGACGGGAAGAGAGGCCGTTGATCGCTTGTCCGGACGTCAAAAGCTCTTGATGCCTTCCTGTTTCCCGATTTTGGAAAAACGTTTCCTGACGCTCCCTGGAAGGGAGGTTAAGGCCGATTTTAATCTTTTTTGGGATGTTGTATTGAATCTATTGGGTTTTGTTCCCTTGAGTGCCGTTTTATACATGTTGTTTTATGAATCGGGAGGATTCTTTCGCCAAAGGGCGGTGATCCTGTCCGTTGGCTTATGCTTCTTGATCAGTTTAGGCATCGAGACGGCTCAAGTTTGGATTCCTAGTCGAACTTCTCAAATGACGGATTTACTGTTCAATACTTTGGGCGGTGTTTTCGGCGCTTCGACCTGCAAATTCCTGATGGTAAGGCGTGTCGCACAAAAAATCAGCCGGGCGTAACAAATTCCACTTCACGCGGAACTTTATAAGGGGATAGATATATTTTACAATAGCGAATGAGTTCTTTTTCATCGAGTGTCTGTCCAGGTTTCAGTTCCACGTTCGCCTTGACCACTTCGCCGCGCATCAGATCTTCTTTGCCGGAGACGACCACACGAGCCACGGCCGGGTGGGTCTGAATGACGGTTTCCACCTCGGTCGGATAGACATTAAACCCGCTGGTGATGATCATCCTTTTTTTACGACCGGTCAAAAAGATGTAACCGTCTTCGTCCATCCGCCCCAGATCACCCGTATAGAGCCAGCCCTCTTTGATGACGGCGGCTGTGGCGGCCGGATCCTTGTAATAGCCCTGCATCACATTGCCTCCGCGGAGAATCAGTTCGCCGATTTCGTTGCGGGGGACTTCTGAGCCGGTCTCATCGACGATTTTGATGTCGATACCGGTCAGGGCCGTTCCAATGGAGCCGTGTTTGGCGGGCTGCTCGATTCTGTTGAAGGAACAGGCTGGCGCGGCCTCTGTCAAGCCGTAACCTTCCAAAAGCCGCGCTCCGAATTTTTCTTCAAAAACCGGGATGAATTCAGAAGGCATGGCCGAACCGCCCGTCACACAGAGGGCCAAAGAACGGGTATCGTATTTTGCCGCCTTGTCGTAGAAAACCATGCCGACATAAAGCCTAGGGACGGCGCAGATGTAAGTGATCTTTTCTCTTTCGATGGTCGCAAAAAGATTGTCCATGGTCAGCCGATCCATCATAACGGTGGAACACCCGGCCTGAACGACGTTGAGCATATTGACAGTGGCGCCGAAGGAGTGAAACAGGGGGATCAGGCATAGTCCCACATCTTCCGGTTGACGGCGAAAAATAGGTTGGATCATGTTGAGTTGCGCGCAAAGGTTGCCGTGGGTCAAAACAGCGCCCAGCGGCTTTCCAGTCAATCCCGCTGTGTAGATAATTTCTGCGGGATCATCGGCGGCGATATCGGTTTTTTCATCGATGTCGATCGACTGATCTGAGTCCAGCAGCTGCTGGACGGTTTCTGAATCGACCAGGCAAAGGGTGTGACATGTGGTGAGTTGAGTTTCAATTTCCCGGAATTTTTTTTCGTTGGAGACATTTGTCAGTAAAATGCTTGCATCGCAGTTGTTCAGCAGGTAGTTGAGTTCAGTCGGAGTCGACGACGTGTTGATCAAAACGGCCACGGCTCCGGTTTGAACGATAGCAAAGTAACAATAAACGAACTCGGGAATGTTCGGCAGCATGATGGCGACTTTATCGCCTTTTTTCATGCCGAATTGTTTCAAAAAGCGGTTGATGATCTGAACGGACTTGAAAAGTTTCCGGTAGGTAATCCGTTTGCCGTTTGAAATCAAGACAGGCCGATCAGCGTGGGCAGAAACGGAATTTTTCAACAACAAAGCAAGATTGATCGCGTTAATGTCTTTCGTCCTCCTGTCCAAGGATGTCAATCTCTAACAAAAAAAAAATCATTTTTCAATAGATCGGTGAAACCGCCTGTATTCTTGCTTTTTTCTTGTCATGGTATGCTTTTTGACCTATAATTCCAATATTTCGGAAAGCAGGGATGCTTTTTGGCGATTGAAAAGACGTTGGGGATCCAAAGGAGGGGCAAATGAAAAAAATACTCGCGTTGGCGCTGATATTGGTTTGGGTTGGCTCGTTGAGTGGTTTGGCGGCGGAACTAAAAGTGGGGGATAAAGCACCTGATTTCAGTTTGAAAGATTCGACGGGAAAAATGTACAGTCTGAAATCCCCTGACTTTGAAGGGAGGGTGCTATCTGTTTTTTACGTGGATCCAGATAAAAGAAACTTAAATTCTCACGTCGAAAACGCCCTTCTGACCGCCCCTGATTTAGATCGTCATCATCGCTATAAAAATTTGGGGATTAGCAACCTTAAAGCCAGCAAACTGCCGAATTTTATCATTAAGAATGTCATCCAAAATAAACAGGAAAAGACAGGCGCCGTCATTTTGTTGGACTATGACTATACCATTCTGAAATCCTGGGGACTAAAGAATCATTCATCGAGTGTCATTGTGCTGGATAAAGAAAGAATCTGTCGGTATGTCCACAACGGAAAACTGCCACCGGAAGAGGTCGAAAAAGTCCTGAAAATTATCAAGGAATATCAAACAAAGTAAAGAGCATGGGTTTTGTTCTCGCCCGGAGAACCATGAGATTGTAAAATCACTCCAGATGGCGTGTTCCCCTATCCAGAGGTTTTAATGGTCAAACTTCCAGCCGTGAAGAATAAGACAGATTTTTTTACGTTTTTGGAAAAAACCATACCGATCCTAGCCGGCGTATTTATTTTTATCAAGCCGCTGCCTTATAATACGAGCGCTCAACAAATTCTGTTTTACCTATTACTGGGATGCCTTCTTGTCCTTCTGATCAGTAAATATACCGATTTTTCTTTAGCGTCGCCCTTGACCATCCCTTTTGCATTGTTTGGTCTTTGGATATTCATATGTGTTCCATTCGCCCTGGACAAACGAAACACCCTTCATGACATTTACGCTCATTATCTAAAACACGTGTTCATTTTTTACATAATCATCAATTACTTCAATTCCAGAAAAAAATTTCTAATCTTATCGTGGATGATCGTCATATCCATTGCGGTCTTTTCAATTGGCGGCATCATTTATTTTTATTTCATTCAAGGCAATAGCCTCCATGACCGTTTTGGACTTCCCATTGTCGATGTAGATATCAATCACGTGGGTTTTCTCGCCGTTCCTGCGATTCTGATCAGTATCGTCTTTTTGATGACGGAAAAACTCTTTTATAAGAAATGTATCGCGTTGATCTCCTTGATTTTTGCCGTAGCGGTTGTTGTGTTTTCAGGAACGAGAGGTGCCTTGTTGGGACTTGTTCTCCCCCTGCCATTACTCTTTTTTCACAACAAGAAATTCGTCATACTGGCTTTAGCGTTTGTTGCAATTTTCGTCTTGGTCACTCCATTTAAAAATCAACTGACGATTGAGGCTCTACGGCACAAAATCCAACAAGATGCCGCAGGCGGTCGACTACCCATTTGGTTGACCCATATCCAAGCCATCAAAGAGCGCCCCGTGACGGGAACAGGCTTCGGAATGGAGTCTTATACCCTCGATTTTTTTATAAAACACAATTCAAAGTTGCCCGCAAAGTACCACAGTGCCGTATATAACCCCGCTGGGCCTTTGACGTGGATGCCTCATAACACGTTGATCGATATTACGGTTCGGACAGGGATCATTGGACTTTCCCTTTTCTTCTTTTGCCTCTATAAGGTATTGGCCATGGCTTGGGGGGTAATGAGAGAGGCCAGGAGTGCGTTTGTGAAAAATTACAGTCGCTGCTTTCTGGCATGCTGTTTGTCTTTGTTGATTCAAGGAATGTTTGTAGACCTGATGATCGGGTTTCAAGTGGTCTACTTATTCATTTTTTTCGCGATGATCCATGTTTTATGGCGAATTCAAAGAGATCGAGAACCGGTCGATGAATAAAATAAGTCAAAACGAAAAAAGTCTCTTTAAAGTGGGTGCGCGCCGACGTTAATTGATTTTTTTCGCCAGTGTCTTTCAGGGTGGATATAGTCGAGCAATTTTCTAAACGGTTTGTATATTTTATAGATTGGGAAAAACAGATAAAATTTCAAAGGGCCGTAGTTTTCGATATAGGTTTTAGCCGTTGCATTTGCGATTCTTTTATCTCGATGACATTCTTTCCATACTCGATAAACCAGATCATAAGATAGAAACATCTTGTCAATCAGTTTGAAATGTATGTTTTTCTTATTCAAATAGGTGCTATAGATGCGAGCGTCCTCAAGCAGAATGGTTTCTTTTGGGGTCATCTTTGTTTGCTGCTGAGCATGCAAGCGGAATGCGCACAGGGGGTCTGCAAGGAACGCGTAACGTCCTTGCTCAAGAAGATGGAACCACATTTCGAGATCGACATTCTGCCTGAACATCGGATCGAAACCACGAATCGATTGCGACGCCCTGAACATCACCGCAGTCGGTTCCCCGATAAGATTGGCGTGCTTATGCAAGCAATGCCTGATGGCGTCGATACCATCGATAACTAGGTTTGCATGAGAAAAACGCCAAACGTCCATGGG
>CAZPTW010000047.1:0-11906 GCA_964589235.1 uncultured Smithella sp.
ACGGAGAAGACGGGGGGACGGGTGCGGCCTATAACGTGTCCATGGATCACATGGGCCATCCGATCGCCAGCAACTTGCGCGACGCGTATTTGAATTTGGTTAAACTCGGCAAACAAAACGAGATTCCTCTGTTTGCCGGTGGCGGCATCGGTAAGAATGGAAACCTTGCCGCCAATGCCGCCGCGCTCATCATGTTGGGGGCCAGCGGCGTCCAAATCGGCAAATACATCATGCAGGCCGCCGCCGGCTGCTTGGGGTCGGAAGCGGACCGCTGCAATGTCTGCAACATCGGCGTCTGCCCCAAAGGCATCACCTCGCAAGATCCGAGGTTGGACCGAAGGCTCGATCCCGAACAAGTCGCCCAGAGGCTCGTCGATCTGTATGTCAGTTTCGATACAGAGCTCAAGAAAATCGTTGCGCCGCTGGGCCGGTCGACATCGCTGCCGATCGGCATGTCGGACGCGCTGGGCATCCATGACGCCGCCGCCGCCGAACGGCTGAACATCAAATACGTCCTTTAGAGAACGGCTCGAAACCGCACTCGACGCAAAGGCTATCACGGAAATGCAAACAGGTTGACCCTATGACAAGAAAAGATACCATCAAAATCAACGGCGTTGAAAACAATCTCCGCATCGATTCTCGGATCCTCGAGGAACGGATTCAAAAGGCGGTCAGCGCCGGTTACCGCAACATTGAAGTGTTCGCTTACGGCCAGCATGGCATCGGCGGCCGCTTGTGGCGCGCGGGCCGGGACAAAATCAAAGTCGACGTCCTGGGGACCTCCGGTCAGCGTCTGGGATCCATGGGATTTTCCAACACGGTCATCGAAGTGTTCGGCCCCGCCTCCGACGATGTCGGCTGGCTCAACGCCGGCGCGGAAATCATCGTTCACGGCAACGCCACCAACGGCGCGGCCAACGCGATGGCGCAGGGGAAAATTTTCATCGACGGCAGCATCGGCGCGCGGGGGATGACGATGACCAAACACAACCCGCGCTTTGAGCCGCCGGAACTGTGGGTGATCGGCAAGGCGGGTGACTCGTTTGCCGAGTTCATGGCGGGGGGCATTGCCGTGGTGTGCGGCTTGGGCGCCGAAAACGAACAAAATGTGCTGGGTTACCGGCCGTGCGTGGGGATG
The DNA here is from genome assembly GCA_964589235.1 of uncultured Smithella sp. Taxonomy (GTDB): domain Bacteria; phylum Desulfobacterota; class Syntrophia; order Syntrophales; family Smithellaceae; genus UBA8904. The sequence goes on from CAZPTW010000047.1 coordinate 1,142, forward strand.
GTCGGCGGCAAGATTTTTTTTCGCGGGTCGCAGGAGATTTTCAGCAAAAACGACGCCAAACTGTTGACCGAGTTGCCTGAAGATGAATGGACCTGGCTTCAGCAAAATCTCCGAATCTTTCTTTCGGCGATCGGCAAAGCCTATTTGTTTGAACAGTTGGGCGTCAAACGCGAGGAGTGGAAACTGCTCATCGCGCGCAAGCCGTCCGAAAAACTTCCGAAGTCGGCGCGCTCCATGGCCCGTTTCCGGAAGGACGTTTGGGAAGAAGAGCTTGGAAAAGGCGGACTGATCGGCGATTTGTCGACCTTGGACCGCTCGCCGATCGGTCTTTTGCCCACCGGCGATTTGCGGCGGTTTGTCCCCACGTGGGCCAACGAAAAGTATCTGCCGCCCTGTCAGTCCGCTTGCCCCACCGGGATTCCCGTGCAGAAACGGTGGGAGCTGATTCGCAAAGGACAATTGGAAGACGCGGTGAATCTGGCTTTGGAATACACGCCGTTTCCGGCGACGGTGTGCGGCTATTTGTGTCCGAACCTTTGCATGCAGAGCTGCACGCGCCATTTGGTGAATCTTCAGCCCGTGGACGTCACGCTCTTGGGGAAAGCGTCGATTTCGGCCAGGGAACCGGCTCCGCAGCCGTCCACCGGCAAGAAAGTGGCGGTCATAGGCGGCGGACCGGCGGGGCTTTCGGTGGCCTGGCAGCTTTGGCTTCTAGGACATGAGACCGTGATCATCGAAAGCCGAAAACATTTGGGAGGGAAGATCACGGATTCGATCCCGAAAAGCCGGATTCCGACGGACGTGGTCGAACACGAAATCAAACGGCTCGCGAAGAATATCCCCCACGTAAAACTGGGTTCGCCGCTGAGCAAAGAACAATTCGAAAAACTCAAAAGGGACAACGACTATGTCGTGATCGCCGCCGGGGCGTCCCGGCCACGCATGCTCAATGTGCCGGGGATCGAAAAGGCCATCAGCGCCTTGGAGTTTTTACGGCAAAGCAAAAAGGATTGCGCTTCTGTTGTCGGAGACGTTGTGGTGATCGGCGCCGGCAACGTCGGCTGTGACGCGGCGACGGAAGCCTTCCGTCTCGGCGCGAAAAGCGTCACGCTCATCGACGTCCAGGAACCGGCATCCTTCGGCGTGGAGAGAAAACATGCCGAAGCCGCCGGGGCGACGTTTATCTGGCCGCGCTTTACTCGGGCGATCACGGATCAGGGGGTGGAATTGACCAGTGGGGAGGTTCTTCCGGCTCAAACGGTGATTGTCGCGGTCGGTGACGTTCCTGATTTGTCTTTTCTCCCCGAGACGATTGCGACGGAAAGGGGATTTGTCGTGGTCGATGAAACCTTCGCCACGAGCGATCCTCAGGTTTATGCCGTCGGCGACGCGGTGCGGCCGGGTCTGTTGACCGATGCCATCGGCGCCGGACGTATCGCCGCCCGGACCATCGACGGCCTTTTGAAAGGCGTCGCGGAAACGTACGACAAGCTTCCACCGATCGCGTATGAGCGCGTCAAACTTCAGTATTTCGACCCCCGGATTGGAGCGTTCGCCAGTCCGTCCAGTTGCGCCAACAACTGCGCGTCATGCGGCGCCTGCCGCGATTGTGGTTTGTGTGAGGAGATCTGTCCACAAAAAGCGATTTCTCGCGCGGCCTCTCCGGAGGGCGCTTTTGAATATGTCGTCGACGGCGACAAATGTATCGGTTGCGGTTTCTGCGCCGGGGCCTGCCCCACGGGCGTTTGGGAAATCGCGGAAAATTCACCCCTGGAGTGACCTGACAGGTCATGCCACAAAGGAGGATGGAAAACACTATGAGAAAATTAAATCCAACCCAAGCGGCGGAAAGAAGCTATCTGATTGAAAAAGAAAAATTCGTTCCGGTTTCTGAATATTTTGGGGAAGATACCTTCAACCAGAAGGTTATGAAAGATAAGCTTCCCAAAGATACTTTCAAAAAATTGATGGAAGCCATCAATGAAGACAAAACCTTGGATGTGGAAACGGCGGGTGTGGTGGCGCATGCCATGAAAGAGTGGGCCATCGAGAAAGGCGCAACGCATTTCGCCCATTGGTTCCAGCCCATGACGGGGGTCACGGCGGAAAAGCACGATGCGTTCGTCGATCCGATCGGCCCCGGCGAGGTGATCGAACGATTTTCGGGCAAGCAGCTGGTTCAAGGAGAACCGGATGCGTCGAGCTTTCCCTCCGGGGGGATCCGTGCCACCTTCGAAGCGCGCGGTTACACCGCTTGGGACATGTCTTCCCCCGCTTTTATCAAACGCAACGGCATCTCCACGACGCTTTGTATTCCAACCGCGTTTATCTCCTACACCGGTGAGGCTCTGGACAAGAAGACGCCGCTTCTGCGGTCCATCCGCGCATTGAGCAAAAGCGCCGTCAACATGCTGAAACTATTGGGGGTGAAGAACGTCAAGCGCGTCTACTCAAACCTCGGTCCGGAGCAGGAATATTTCCTCATCGACCAGGATTATTTCTTCAAAAGGCAGGATTTGGTGTTGGGCGGCCGCGCGGTCGTCGGGGCCCCGCCGGCCAAAGGCCAGGAACTGGAAGATCAGTATTTCGGCAGCATCAAGGAGCGGATTTCCTCTTACATGCACGACGTCGAGGAAGAACTCTTCAAACTCGGCATCCCGGCGAAAACAAGACACAATGAAGTAGCGCCCAGCCAATTTGAAATCGCGCCCGTCTTCGAAGAAGCCAACCTCGCCACCGATCACAATCAACTCGTGATGGAAACCCTGCGCTCGGTGGCCAAAAAACACCATCTGGCCGCGCTGCTGCACGAAAAACCTTTTGCGCGCATCAACGGTTCAGGCAAGCATGTCAACTGGTCTTTGTCGGACGACCATGATAACAATCTGCTCAACCCCGGGAAAACGCCTCAGGACAACATTTCGTTTCTGGTCTTTCTGATTGCCACGGTTCGCGCCGTTTACAAGCATGCCGATATTCTGCGCGCGTCGGTCGCCACGTACGGCAACGATCACCGCTTGGGTGCCAATGAGGCGCCGCCGGCCATCATTTCGGTGTTTTTGGGCGAGCAATTGACGAAAATTTTGGAAAATATCGAAAAGGGCACCGTGTCCAAAGCGACCAACGCGGAAATCATCGACTTGGGGATTTCCTCTTTGCCGCACGTCAGCAAGGACAACACCGACCGCAACCGCACCTCTCCTTTTGCCTTCACCGGCAACAAATTTGAATTCAGGGCCGTCGGCTCATCGCAAAATATCGCTTCACCCGCTTTGGTGATCAACACGATCGTGGCGGAGAGTTTGGATGAACTGGCGGAAAAAATCAAAGCCAAGGACACCAAAAACATCAATCAAGCCGTGATGGATGTTTTGAAAAGTGAAATCAAGAGCATCAAACCCGTCTTGTTCAACGGCGACAATTACAGCAAAGAATGGGCCGAGGAAGCGGCCCGGCGCGGCCTTCCCAATGAGAAGACCACACCGTCGGCGTTGAAGGCGTTGGTGACCGACAAGGCGCTTGCGCTCTTCGACAAGTATCAGGTGCTCTCCCCCGTGGAACTCAAAGCCCGCCATTTGATTCATCTGGAACGCTATATCAAGGACTTGGAAATCGAGGCCAAGTGTCTCCACAATATCTGCATGACGCAGATCATTCCGGCGGCGGTCACCTATCAAAAGACGCTTGCCAAAGCCATCATCTTGGCCAAAGAAGCGGCCGGTTCCGGTGCGGTCATTTCCGGACAGACCGACCTTTTGAAAAAAATTCTAGACTTGATCAACCAAATCTACACGGCCAGCAAGGAAATGATGGCCAAGGTGGAAACGGCCAACGGCAGTCACGACGAACAGAAAAAAGCGGAGATGCTCGCCTCCAAAGTCAAGCCCAAAATGGAGGAACTCAGAGAACACGTCGATGCCCTGGAGAATCTGGTGGACGATGAAATTTGGCCTCTACCGAAATTCTGGGAAATGCTTTTTATCAACTAGGAACCGAAAGCGGGGAGAACGGAAATCTCTTCCCGCTTTTTCAATGCGGGTTGACGAAACAGGAAAAAAACGATAGAAGGCTCTGCCTTCAAGCGGGAAGAAGGAAGATTCAAATCCGCCGAACGCGGCCGCGGGATATCGGATCCTTAAAAAAACAGGCATCGAAAAAAGAAGTTTTTGGAGATCAAATGCCCCTGCTGAACAAAAATCGCAAGGCCCTGTTGGTGCTTGAGGACGGAAGTTGCTTTTCCGGCTTTGCTTTTGCGGGGGCTGGGGAAAGCCTGGGGGAAGTCGTCTTCAACACGGGGATGACCGGTTATCAGGAAATCCTGACCGATCCTTCCTATAAGGGTCAGATCGTCACCATGACCTATCCGCTGATCGGCAATTACGGGATAAACCATGAGGACATGGAGTCGGAGGGGCTCCATCTGGAAGGCTTTATCGTCAAGGAATATCAGCCGCATGCCAGCAATTGGCGGATGAGGAAAACGCTGAAGACGTTTTTGGACGACGCGGGGAAAATCGGTCTTGAGGGTATCGATACGCGGGCGCTGACGAGGCGCCTGCGGCTCTCCGGCGCGATGAAAGGCATCATTTCCACGGAGTCGGACAACCTTTCGGAACTTTTAGAAAAAGTACGGGCCTATCCAGGCCTTGTCGGGCGAGACCTGGTTCGGGAAGTGACCTGCAAAAAACCCTACCTCTGGAAGAGTGGGGCCAAATCGACGCAGAACGTTCCGACGGAAAAACCGGTCAACAAATTACGCGTCGTGGTTTTGGATTGCGGGGTCAAATTCAACATATTGAGGCTTTTGGAGCAAAACGGCTGCGAAGTGATCGTGGTGCCCGCGGAGACATCCAGCGAGCGGATGCTGTCGTATGCTCCCGACGGTGTTTTGTTGTCCAATGGGCCCGGTGATCCGGCGGCGCTTCCCTATATCGTCGAAGCCGCCCGTGGTGTCATCGGACGGGTGCCTGTTTTTGGAATTTGCCTGGGCCATCAAATCATCGGACAGGCCATCGGCGGATACACGGAAAAATTGAAGTTCGGCCATCACGGCATCAATCAGCCCGTGAAGAATCTGCGAACCGGCAGGGTGGAGATCACCTCTCAGAATCACGGTTTTGTCGTCGCGCCCGTCTCCGTCGACGGCAAGGCCGTCAAATCCTATACCAACTTGAATGACGCGACCTCCGAAGGCATTGTGCTGTCTTGCGCCATGAGCGTTCAGTACCATCCCGAAGCGGCGCCGGGACCGCGCGATACGGAATATTTGTTCCATCAGTTCGTCGAGATCATGGCGCAAAGCAGGAGGTCTTAACCCCTTGGTCGAAAGGACCGAGGAGATCAAATGTTCAAGGAAAAGGCTTTCGGTCTTGCTTGGAGGGGTCATAAAGAAAAAATGGGAGTATCCAAGTGATTTTAATCATCGATTTCGGTTCGCAGTACAACCAGCTCATCGCCCGCCGGGTACGTGAGCATCAAGTCTACTGTCAGATCGAGCCGCCGGACATCTCACTGGCCGCCATCGAAGCCCTTCAGCCCGAAGGCATCATCCTCTCCGGCGGGCCGGCCAGCATCTACGCCAAAGGCGCGCCGCGCGTGGATTGCGGTATTTTCAACCTGGGGATCCCGATTCTGGGCATCTGTTATGGGTTACAGTACATGGTCGATTCCTTGGGCGGCCGCGTGATTGGATCACCGAAACGGGAATATGGGTTTGCCCGACTCCACATCCGAAAAGCCGAAGGCATTTTTGCCGGTGTCAAAAAAGAAACCTCTTGCTGGATGAGCCATGGCGACGCCATTGGGGTTCTGCCCCGGGGGTTTGTCGTCACCGCCTCCACCGAAAACACCAAAGTGGCGGCGGCCCAAGACGCCAGCCGCAAATTTTACGGTCTTCAGTTTCATCCGGAGGTCGTTCACACGCAAGAAGGGAAAAAGATGCTGGCCAATTTCTTATTTGCGATTTGCGGCTGTAAAAAATCCTGGTCAATGAAATCGTTTGTCAAACAGTCGGTGGAAGAAATCCGCCGGCAAGTCGGAGGTGAAAAAGTCATCCTGGGGCTCTCCGGCGGCGTCGATTCTTCCGTGGCGGCCGTCCTTCTGCACAAGGCCATCGGCCGTCAGCTCACCTGTGTGTTTGTCGACAACGGCGTCTTGCGCGCCCATGAAGCCCAACGGGTGATTGACATGTTCAAAAAGCATCTGCGGATTCAGCTGCGGTTTGTCCGAGCGGGCCGCCTCTTTTTGAATCAACTCAAGGGTGTGACCGATCCCGAGCGCAAACGTAAAATCATCGGCCGGACCTTCATCGACGTTTTTGAAGCGCAAGCCCGGAAAGTCAAGGGCGTGACGTTCCTGGCGCAAGGGACGCTCTATCCCGATTTGATCGAATCTCGCTCCGCGTTCGGGGGGCCGAGTGCCGTCATCAAGTCCCATCATAACGTCGGCGGGTTGCCCAAGAAAATGAACCTGAAGCTCATTGAGCCGCTTCGGCACCTGTTCAAAGATGAGGTGCGGCTTCTGGGGAAAGAACTGGGCCTGGCCGATGACGTGCTTTGGCGCCAGCCGTTTCCCGGTCCAGGGCTCGCGATTCGGATTATCGGCGAAGTGACCGCCCAGCGGTTGACGGTGTTAAGAAAGGCGGATGTGATTCTTCTGGAAGAGATCCGCGCGGCTAAACTCTATGACAAGCTTTGGCAGTCCTTTGTCGTGCTTCTGCCCTTAAAGAGCGTGGGCATCATGGGCGATCAGAGAACATACGAAAACATTGCGGCCATCCGCGCCGTGACGAGCGACGACGCCATGACCGCCGACTGGGCGAGATTGCCGCACGATCTTTTGGCGCGTGTGTCGACGCGCGTGATCAACGAAGTGCGCGGGATCAATCGGGTGGTATACGATATCAGCTCCAAACCCCCCAGCACAATTGAGTGGGAATAAGGTATTTCCCGCCCCCGGTCCTCTCCCGCCAAAGGTGAGGGAATATTGTGTGCGTCCCCGCCCCTCATGGGAGGATGGAGGGAACAGGAAGAGAGGTCCGCGAAAGCGCCTGAAAAACGGCCACAGCCGCTGTCATTTCAGGCAGGCGACGCGCGACCCTTGATCTAAGGACTTGAAAAAAACGGATTCCGGCCTTGGCCGGCAGGACGAAAATGAAAGCGATTGACAGTGCCGAAAAGAACTGACATCAAAAAAATTCTGCTCATCGGCTCCGGGCCGATCATCATCAGCCAGGCCTGCGAGTTTGACTATTCCGGAACCCAGGCCTGCAAGGCTTTGCGTGAAGAAGGCTATCAGGTGGTGCTCATCAACTCGAATCCCGCCACCATCATGACCGATCCGGAAATGGCCGACCGCACCTACATCGAACCGATCACGCCCGAGGCGGTGGAAAAAATCATCGTCCGGGAGCGACCCGAGGCGATGTTGCCGACATTAGGCGGGCAGACGGGGCTCAACACGGCCGTGGCCGTGGCCGAAAGAGGTGTTTTGGAAAAATATCACGTGGAAATGATCGGCGCGTCGATTCCCGTCATCCACAAGGCGGAGGATCGAGAAAAGTTCCGCCATGCCATGGAACGAATCGGACTTAAAATGCCGAAAAGCGGCTTTGCCCGCAACATGAACGAGGTCCGGAAAATCGCCGAAACCATCGGTTTTCCGATTATCATCCGGGCGGCTTTCACCTTGGGCGGCACGGGCAGCGGCGTGGCTTACAACTGGGAGGAACTGGACGCCATCGCCAAAGCCGGACTGGAAGCCAGTATGATTTCCGAGGTCATGGTGGAGCAGTCGGTCTTGGGCTGGAAAGAGTACGAACTGGAGGTGATGCGCGACCGCGCCGACAACGTGGTGATCATCTGTTCGATTGAAAATCTCGACCCGATGGGGGTTCACACCGGAGAGTCCATCACGGTGGCCCCCGCGCAGACGCTTACCGACCGCGAGTATCAGAACATGCGCGATGCCGCGATCGCCATCATGCGCGAAATCGGCGTGGAGACAGGCGGTTCCAACGTTCAGTTCGCGATCCATCCACAAACCGGGGAGATGATCGTGGTGGAGATGAACCCCCGCGTGTCTCGGTCTTCGGCTTTGGCCTCTAAGGCCACGGGGTTTCCCATCGCCAAAATTGCCGCCAAGCTCGCGGTGGGCTACACCCTCGACGAAATCCCCAACGACATCACCCGGGAGACGATGGCGTCTTTCGAGCCGACCATCGATTACGTCGTGACGAAGATTCCACGCTGGACGTTTGAGAAGTTTCCCGAGACGGACGACGTTCTCACCACGTCGATGAAATCGGTGGGCGAGACGATGGCGATCGGTCGGACGTTCAAAGAATCGCTCCAAAAAGCCATTCGGTCGCTGGAAATCGGTCGGTTCGGTTTCGGGCAGGCGCTGCCTGATGACGCAGAGGAGAGGAAAGCTCTCCTGAAAGCGAAGCTCATCAAACCCAATTCGCTTAGGCTCTTCTATATCGCCGAGGCGCTTCGGAATGGTATGACGGTGGAGGAGGTTTACAACGCCACCAAAGTCGATCCTTGGTTTTTGCATCAGATCTCCGAGATTGTGGAGGCCGAGGACGAACTCAAGGCCTCCCCTCCCTCCGCGGAGCTTTTGCGGGCCGCCAAGCAAATGGGATTTTCCGACCGGGCGTTGGGAGCGATTTGGAACAAGACGGAGCAAGACATCCGGGATTGGCGGAAGAAAGAAAACATTCACCCCGTCTATAAACTCGTCGATACGTGCGCGGCGGAATTTGAAGCTTACACGCCTTATTATTATTCGACCTATGAACAGGAAAGCGAATCGAGGCTCTCCAGCAAAAAGAAAGTGGCCATCATCGGCGGCGGTCCCAACCGGATCGGCCAGGGAATTGAATTCGACTACTGCTGCGTTCATGCCTCTTTGGCCCTTCGTGAAGAAGGCGTGGAGAGCATTATGATCAACTCCAACCCCGAGACAGTCAGCACCGATTACGATACGTCGGACAAATTGTTTTTTGAGCCGGTGACGCTCGAAGACGTATTGCACATTTTGCAGGCGGAAAAGCCCGACGGCGTGATCGTCCAATTCGGCGGTCAGACCCCGTTGAATCTCGCGCGAGGATTGGAGGCGGCCGGCATACGGATCATAGGAACGTCGCCTGACGCCATCGACCGCGCGGAAAACCGAGACCGGTTTCAGGAGATCGTCCGTAAATTGCAACTCAACCAGCCGGACAATGACACGGCCATGGACGTGGACACGGCGCTCCGGGCTGCGCAGCGCATCGGCTATCCGGTGTTGGTGCGCCCCTCCTACGTATTGGGCGGCCGATCCATGGAAATCGTCTATGATCCGGAGACCCTCAAAACGTTCATGGCTCGGGCGCTTTTGGTTTCACCGGGACATCCGATCCTGATTGACCAGTTTTTGGAAGACGCCGTCGAAGTCGATGTCGACGCCATTTCTGACGGCGAAACGACGGTGGTCGCCGGCATCATGGAGCATATCGAAGAGGCAGGTATCCATTCCGGAGACAGCGCCTGCATTTTACCGCCCATCTCCATTCCCGCGCCGATTTTGGAGCGAATTGAAAAGCAAACCAAGATGCTGGCCAAAGAGTTGGGCGTGGTGGGCCTCATGAATATTCAGTACGCGATCAAAGACAACACCCTCTACGTTCTGGAAGTCAACCCCCGGGCGTCACGCACGGTGCCATTTGTGAGTAAAGCGATCGGCGTGCCGCTGGCGAAACTCGCCACCCGGGTGATGTTGGGCAAGACGCTCGGAGAGTTGGGATTCACCCAAACCACCATTCCGAAACACGTTTCCGTCAAGGAAGCCGTTTTCCCCTTCAACCGTTTTCCCGGTGTCGATATTATCCTCGGCCCGGAGATGAAATCCACCGGCGAGGTCATGGGTATCGATCATTCCTTCGGATTGGCGTTTGCCAAATCGCAGATGGCGACCGGGTTTAAAATGCCCACGTCCGGTTCCGTCTTCATCAGCGTGCACGATCGTCATAAAGCCGGTATCGTCCCCGTCGCTCAGGCCTTGTCCAGGCTGGGTTTTGGCGTTTTGGCAACGTCCGGCACAGCCGCCTACCTGCAACAACACGGTCTTTCGGCCCGGGTGGTCAACAAGGTCAGTGAAGGAAGGCCGCATGTGGTCGATTTCATCAAAAACGGCGAGATTTCCATGGTCATCAACACCAGTGTCGGGCGCAAGTCCAATCAGGATGCCTATTGGATCCGCCATGGGGCGCTCACGTACAATATTATTTACACGACGACGCTCGCCGGCGCACGGGCGCTCGCGGAGGCGGCAAAGGCGTTGATTGAAGAAGACTGGCGCGTGTGTCCCTTGCAGGAGTATTATAAAAAGTGACACCTTCCATTTCCGCTCTTCCTGAAAGGAAGGGATGGAAGGCGAAAGGAATTTCAACGGCCGTCCCCCTGCCTGCTTGGTCACGGAGGAAGGGGGAGGTCTTCGATGGGATGAAAAGAGATGATATGAATCAATTTGAAGATCATTCCGACGATGGGGGCCGACCCCGTGAAGAGTGCGGCGTATTCGCCATTTATGGGCACGAAGACGCGGCGCGCGTGACGTATTTCGGTTTGTTTGCGCTCCAGCACCGCGGCCAGGAATCCGCAGGCATTGTCGCTTCAAATGGATGCAGTGTTTCCGAGCACAAGGGGATGGGGCTTGCCTCAGGCGTTTTCAACGAAAGCATTTTGAAAAAGCTTGAAGGGACGCTGGCCATCGGCCATGTCCG
>CAZPTW010000048.1:0-11890 GCA_964589235.1 uncultured Smithella sp.
GCATCCTTCCCACCCGCTCGCCCCATTTCAACAGCCCCAACGGCGACATCTCCGCCTGGCCGTTTGACAACCTGCAACGCTCCTCCGTCGCCGTCAACACACCGGTTTTCATTTGTCATCAGAGTCTGGACAAGGCCTGGATGCTGGTGGAGACGTCCTTCACCTTCGGGTGGGTGCCGGCCGACGATCTGGCCTTCGTCGACGAAATATTCGTCCGGACGTGGGAATCCGGCCGCTATGCGGTGATCACCCGTGACAATACCTCCATCCTGAATAAAGAAGATCACTTTTTAACCCAGGCCTCCGTGGGACATGTCTTCCCTCTGATTCACGTCAAAGACGGCCGACTCCAGCTTATGATCGCCGTCGCGGACAAGGAACGAAACGCCGTGATTCGAAGAGGATGGGTTCCCGAAGACGCGGCCGTCCCCAAGCCCCTGCGGTTTACCGCCGCCAACGCCGCCCGTGTCGCCAATGAGCTGATCGGTGAACCTTACGGATGGGGCGGGATGTACGGCCGTCGCGACTGTTCGTCCATGACGCGCGACTTCTTCGCCGTCTTCGGGATCTGGCTGCCGCGTCATTCGGCCGACCAGGTCAAAGAGATCGGCGATTATATCGATTTGTCCGGACTTTCACCGGAACAGAAGGAAAAAACCATCATCGAAAAAGGAATCCCTTACCTGACGCTCCTGTGGCGCAAAGGGCATGTCATGCTCTACATCGGACATCGAGACGGCCGGGCGCTCATCTTCCACAATATCTGGGGCATCCGGACGACGGATCTCACCGGCCGCGAAGGACGAAAAATCATCGGGCAGGCCGTGATCACCTCCCTGGAACCCGGAAAGGAATTGATCAGCTTCGACGCGTCGACTGGCTCTCTGCTCGACCATATCGCCGCCATGAATATTGTGGCGCCCAGCCCTCGGAGTACCGCCGTGAAATGAACAAATATAAACTCATCTTAGAATACGACGGCACAAATTACAGCGGCTGGCAGGCGCAAAAGAACGCCAAAAGCATCCAGACCACCTTGATCGCGGCGGCGGAAAAGTTTTTGGAAGGGCCCGTCGATCTCCAGGGAGCCGGCCGCACCGACGCGGGTGTCCACGCGCTGGGGCAAGTCGCCCATTTGGCGTGCGCGCGACAAATCGCTTGCGATCGGCTGCGGATGGGATTAAACGACTTGCTGCCCGCCGGAATCAATATTCTATCGGTGGAAAACGCCCCTGCGCATTTCCACGCGCGTCACTCGGCCATCGGCCGCAGTTATCTTTACTTGATCGCCCGGAGGCGAACCGCCTTCGGCAAGAAATACGTCTGGTGGGTCAAGGATTCCATCAACGTCTCCAAACTCCGCCAGGCCCTCGAGCTGTTCCGAGGATTTCACGATTTCAAATCGTTTGCCGACAAGCGGATGGAAAAGGACGCCTCGACAAAAGTCGCCGTCGACGTGGTCGAGCTTGTCGAATCGGGACGACTGATCGCCGTTCGTATCGCCGGATCCCATTTCCTCTGGAAAATGGTCCGTCGGATCATCGGCGTGGCCGTTGAAGCCAGCCTGGGCCGTTTCACACCGGCGCAACTCCAAAATATGCTGAAGACCTACTCGGATATTCCGGCGCGTCACACCGCACCGCCTTCGGGTCTCTACTTGGAAAAAGTTCTATATGAAGGTGACCGGCTTGCGGCCATTCGACCGCCTTTATTTTTGTCCTGATGGATTGTCGTTTTTTAAAATGGGGCCAAAAAAAGCGGCCTTGCCGTTCCGGCCGTCAAAGGTGGACCGAGGAACCATGCGTCGGCTCACACAAAACAAAAGTCCCTCCGGGAAAAGCCGGAGGGACTCGGTAGGGAAAGATTTCAAACCGGATTTGTCACAACAGCGAACAATGTTTTTATAATCGCCACATCACGATGCGAGAATTCCCGAAAAATCGAAATTCTCCAAAGCTAGATCTAGATATGGCCCCTCGTTTCCTTCAGCATCAAAACCGCCAGCATCGCAATCAGATAAAAGATCGAAATGGCGGTCATCACCGTGGTCAAACCGACTTGCTGCGCCGCGGCTCCCATCGCCAGCGGTACGACGGTTGAGATTAGGCGTCCCGTCGAAAACCCGGCGGCAACCCCTACGGCACGAATGTTTGTCGGAAATTGCTCAACGAGATAGGCTGCCAAAATCGCCCAGATCGCCGACGCGACAAGCCAATTGCAGCCTCCCCAGATGAAGAACACCGTGTCGCTCCATTCAAACGCCAACCATCCAAAGAAGGTCACGGCCGACAGAAACGCAAAAACGGCCATGGAAGGCCTTTTGCCGAATTTCGTCGCGCAAATGCCCCCTACAAGATAAGCGATGGCCGCCAGCATCTGCAAAACCATCAGAAACGTGGAATAGGCCTTCGGGCTCAACCCTCTTTCCCGCGCCAACACGGTGGATAGAAACGTGTTGACCGACCAATAGGTGATCATCAGGGAGGTGCAGAGAACCACCACCCAAATGAAAGCCCTGATGTTTTCTCTTTTGAGCAGATCGCCGAAACCCACTTCCGCCACCGGCTTCCCCGCGGCGATTCCCTTTTTCCGATCTTCATGCATCTTGAGCCACATGGGAGATTCAGGAATGGCGACCTGAATGTACAGGGCCAGAAAAACCGCCGAGGCACCGGCAAAATAGAGAATCGGCCCACCGAATATCGGGGTCAAGAAATACGAAATCAAAATGGTGAGCCCGTAACCGATCGGCCATCCAAACATCATATAAGACCCTATTTTAGCCCTTTTTTCCGGTTCTGTGAATTCCTACAGAAGCGTTCCCGCCAGCGCCCATTCCGCGCCGAGCCCTAGACCCGCCAGGAAGCGCAAAACGGCCAACTGAATATAGTTCTGGCAAAAACCCGCCAGACCTGTGGTCACACCGAAAAAGGCAATGCACCAAACCAACGCTTTTTTGCGGCCGAATTTGTCGGCTATGGGGCCGAAGATATAGCCGCCAAAGCTCATCCCCAAAAGCATGCAGGTTGCAACAACCCCCAGCTTGACAATCGTCAGATCCGCCCAGGCATTCAATAAAAGCGGCGCAGCCAAAGCGAATACCATGATGTCCATTCCGTCGAAAGCATAGCCGAGAATGGAAATCGCCAACACCTTTCCTCTGAATTTGGCGGGATCAACCACTGTGCTGACCCCAGAATCATTTCCCATCATAAATGACAACTACTCCTTTCCTCGAGCATGTACGATGAAAACAAGATCCGATTTTAGACTGAAACTTTCCCTCCTTTCCTTGGGGCGGACCATAGGGAAAATCATCGGTGAAGTCAATCATATTTTTACGCAAGTTATTGATTTGCCTGAATATACAATCAAACTTCGATCATGAATGACATAGATTGGAACAAAAAGGGTAAATTTTGAATTTAAATGACGTTTGTTACGGCTGGTCATTTAATGACCGCTGGTTTTTATCAACATGAGCTTTCGGACGGCACGCTTTCCTGGGGGTTCGAGCGAGAAGACCCATTGATCGTTTATTCAACGGACACAGAAAAAAAAAGACGCTAATGCGCGATTCGGCGTTTGGACAAAACCAAAAAAACGCCTCCCATACCGGTGGTGATGGCCACCACCTTGATGACCATTCCCAAATAAGGAATCCAGCCGGCAAGCCAAAGCAGGCTCACCCCAACCATCGTCTCTTTCAGAAGCGATTTTTTATAGCCGCGAAAAATCGAGACCATCACCAGATTGCCCAAAATGGCTCCCACGGCGATAAAACCGACGATCGACGCCAAAAGCAAAGCGGTGAAAGCCAGCGGCATCAAAAAGATGCCGATGATCGAAATCGCAAGCAGCATGAAAAAGGGAACAATCGCCAGCGTGACCAGCCAGCCCCAGACAAACGATTTGATTTTATGCTGCTCGATGGCATGGGCGACCAGGGCGAGACTCCGGGGGATCAACAGCGTCAGGATCAAGGCGATAATCAAAATGATGGCGAAAAAACAAAGAGAAATCACATGGAGCATCAGCGACCAGCCTTCCATGTCTCCTTGGAGGATGGAGGAGATGGAAGCCGCTAGGGAGGAGGCGTTGATTTCCATGAGATCGCCATAGACGTCCGCGCCGCTGCCTCGGCTGATGACGCCACCCACGCAGATGACGTCGCCGTAAACGACGGCCCTGCTTGCTAAAATAATGGATCCGCCCACGGCGACGACATTTTTTTCCACCAAACCGTAAACCGTCACCTGCCCGCCGACGACGAGGATCATATCCGCCTGCTGCCCTTCTTCGAGCGTGACGTCATTGCCGATTTTGATGATGCTTTTCGCCTCCGCGACGATCGGAACAAACAGAATCACGGCGCAACAAATGAGGGCTGTCCATCGAACTTTCATGAATCAACCTTTGCTTTCCCTTTCTTGCTCTTTTGCCTCCAGACATAAACGACAACGAGGACCGCACTGAAAACAACGACCCCGATGACCGCCTGGTGTGAATATTTCAGAATCAGTTCTTGTTCCTTGCCGATGAAATAGCCGATCCAGGTTAAAATGGTGCACCAAAGTCCCGCGCCGGCAAGCGTATAAAGCGAAAACCGCAAGTGATTCATCCGGGCAATGCCCGCCGGGATGGAAATCAGATGTCGGACAACCGGCAACAGGCGCCCGATGAAAGTCGAAATTTCGCCATGCTTCAAAAAGAATCTTTCCACTTTTTCGAATTTCTTTTCGCTGATCCACACGTATTTGCCGTACTTCAGCACGAGGGGTCGACCGAGCCAACGGGAAACAAAATAGTTGGCATAGGCTCCGGCAAGACTGCCGAGCGTCCCCATCAAAATCACCCCCCAGATATTCATCTTGCCTTCGTGCGCCAGGTAACCGGCAGGCGGCATGACCAACTCGCTGGGAACAGGGATAACGGAACTTTCCATCGCCATCAGGATAAAAATGCCGGGATACCCCATCGCGTTCAAGGTATTGAGCAATGATTGGATCAGCTCGTGCATTCCGTTTTCCTTTCAGAACAATCAAGGTTTGTCCGCATGAATAAAAATCAACGAAGAATGGGGGAGAGCCACCGTTTTTATTCGACGCGATCAGTCAGCCGTCACATGGCGTGGCCACCCTATATAGGCTCGGCAAGACCGTGTCAACATGAAAAAGAATTTGGGTTCAGAAATGATAGTCCATAAACATCACACGGAAAACAAACTGGGAAAATGTTCTGCACTCGATCTCTTGAAAACCCAGTTTCTCATACCACTGGCGCAACGCCTGGTGTTCGGCGATGACGCCGATTTGCACCCGACGGACATTTTGGCTTTTCGCTTCCGCCAGAGCGTGCAAAACCAAAGCTTCTCCAAAACCCCGCCGCCGCATTCCCGGTAAAACCGCCAGACGCTCGAGATAGCAGACGTCATCGTTTATTTTTTCCAAACCGACGCATCCCACGGGCCGACCGTCACTTTCCAGAAGATAGAAAGTCACGCCACGATTCATTTCCCGCAACAACCACTCCGGACGGCAATTGGAAGGATGCGTCGGGCTGTTTTGCTCGGTCAGTCCGAAACAAAACGCGACATCTTCAAAAGCATCGCGGATAATATCGACCAGAAGATCGACATCCGCCTTTGTCCCGACGCGAATACAAGTCTCCATCACAATCCCTCAGTTGAATTGGATCTCCATGTCCGGCGGCGCCGGAAGATGCTTTTTCACCGGCAGGTGTCCGCCGCTTAGATAACCGCTGTTTCATATTTTTCGGGAATCCGGCGACCGTATCCTATCGAGTGCATTTTTTCCCACTCACGCGTCACATCATCTCGATCAACCGTCCGGACTATGTGGATAGTTTCTTATTCCCGTCGTGTGTGAGCTCGAGTTTTGTCCCCATGCTTCGTCCCCGTTCGATGGTCACCTGTAACCGAATCATTGATCCATATCCCTGAAACCAGGTCAAGCCATTTTCCGCGTTTAGCGACGGGACAGAGAACACGATCCCCCTCATCCTTATCATGATCGCCGGCGGCTGTTTCCGTCAGTTGGGGTGGACACCGTCGGCGGAAGCGATCTCCTTGCAGCGCATTTTGATGAAGAGAGGTCATTTGACATCTCTTGCCGATTCTTTGACAGGCGGCAACGGACCAAATTTCTCTTGATCAAGATTATAATGATTAACGGCTTTTACTTCCCGCCGATCCGCCCGACGAGCGACGGCGATTTTTCTTCATGCATGGCGTCATTTTCTTCGATTTTCTTCCGGCTGATATTGGCATAACAGTATTGACACAAATACCTGCAGGTGTTGTATTGTCCGATGTCCACACTGGCGGCACAGCCGCAAAGTTTTCGTTGGCGCCTGTCTTTTTCGACGTTCAATGTCTTGCCGGTGATTTCAGAAATAAGCCGGGCATCGATACAGCGACCGTGCTCGATGCCCAGGTCCGCCAGATCGATCCCCTCCGCGCAGGTTTCCACTTTCATTCCAGCTTTTCTCGCCATCTCAGCGATGGACGCGGCCAATTTCCGCATGTCCAGGATCCCTGGAGCTGCGACGGACAGATCGGTCACCCGCTTTTGGATGTGGCGATACATGTCGATGAAACTGATGATACATTTATGGGTATATCCCGAAAGCCGTCTTGCGATTTTCTCAAAGCGATCGAGGTGATCATCCAGGCCGACATTTTTGGAAAGGAGGATCGGATCGTAGCGCCAAATCACTCTTTGCGCCCCGACCCGATCACTGAGCCTCAGAAAATGATCGATTCGCTCCTCCATCGGCGGCAAACGCGGTTCCAAATCAGCGCCGTAAGGTGTGAGGGTGAATTGAAAATAAAAACCGTAATCCCGCAGCCGATGAAGCTCGCGAAGCATCGGCGCGGCATTTCGCGTCCAAAAGACAAAGCCGTCGACCGCCTCGGGCGAAAGCGAAACCCGCTTGACCTGATGCGCGTTGATGGGATTACAAGCGATAACAAAACCTTCCTGCAGCCGATGGAAAAACCATCGGCTGTAAAACGCGGGAACGTCCGTCCGGCGGCTGACGCTGATAATCATCTTTTTGCCTCACCAAAGACTTAGCCGACGCTTTCAGGAATGACGGGGCCGGCCCGGCGACCTCAGGCCGACGGCCGCAAGACCGACCAACCCCAAAACAGAAACCCACGGAAAGACGCCGCCGATTTTTTCATAAATGGTATGGACAGCCTGGATCGGGACATCCGCCAGCATCACGCTTTTCTTCGTGGTAAAATAATTTTGTTTCGCGATCACCCGGCCGCAGGCATCGGCGGCAATCGAAAGCCCTCTTCCGGTCGGTTTCAAAATTGAAAAACCATTTTCAATGGCCCGAAACACAGCCATCTTGGAATGAACCGGCGTAAGAATCCTTCCATCAAAGGAAGGCACCACCAACAAGCCGACATCGTCGGCCGCCGATCGAACATAGCGCGGATGGTCATTGTCAAAGCAGATCACCTGCGCGATTTTTCCATAAGGCGTCTCCTCCGAGGGAATTTTCCTGTCCCCTCTCTTGAAGTAGGGTTCTTCCACCATCGGCACCAGATATCTTTTCAAATACTTCCATCTGATTTGCCCTTCGGGATCGATCAAAACGGAAAGGTTTTCGCCTTTTTCTTTAAAATGTTTATCCAAGACACCGGCGGTGAGGAGCAAATAAATGTTCTCCCGATCCGCCAGTTTCTGCCCCTGCCGAATATAGGCGTCGATATGGTCATCGGAAATCAAATCGGCGTATTCTTGCCAGGCGACGATTTTTGCACCCGCCCTCGCCGCTTTGATCGTTTTCGATTTCAATACGGCCAGAGATTCTCGAAAATCGAAGGGGCCCCCTCCCCGCTCTCCCATCATTCTGGCCATCGCGTGATCCGGTGTCATCACGGCGGCCACACGAACCGTCTTCTCCGCATCGATCAGAAAAAGACGCGCGGCGCCGTAGGCATAGACCAAAAGCCATACACATCCATAGACCCCCGCGATCTTCCTGACGCGCCGGAAGTCAAAATCGTTTTCCCAACAAGCGTTCACCGTGGAGGCAAACCAGGCGATCAGAAAGGCAATGCCCCAGATTCCCGTCACGGAGGCAAGCTGCATCAGGGGCAAATTCCCGTACTGTGTATAGGCCAGCGAGCCGTACGTTCCGTGACCGGGTCGAAACGACATCGCAAAACGTATCGCCGTAAACGCCATGGGAAATACAAGTGTCGCCCAAACACCGGCCAGTCGAGGGGCGATGAGCCGGTCCGCCAAATAAGGAAGCGCCAAGACCAAAGAAGGGAGAAGATAGTATAAGACCTGAATGGGTTTCGGGATCGAAGCCGGATAGAGGCCATACCAAGCGATAAACGACGAGGCGGTTACGACGCCGACAGCCGCAAGGTAACCCGTCAGCGGTCGATGAAGCCGGACAAAACGCAAAAGAAGCGGAAGTCCCACCCAAGGGGCGACCGCCCAGGCCCACTGCCCGTCGGAAAAAATCATGAACCCGAAAGCCATCACCAAAATGAAAAAGGATCGCCGATTCGGCTGCGCGGGTCTTGTTTCGTGTTCCATTTTTTCGCTTCTTTCTTTCAAGTGAACGTCAAACGAAAGGGGCCAAAAGCCGCCTCTCACCCCCCCTTTGAACATCATTTTCATGAGTCAATAGATTTCCAAGAAGACGGCATTTGTAGATCATCTCTGCCCCGTCAAGGCTTTTTTCAGACGGTGTAAAAACTCGGCACGGGAAATTTCCCTGGCCCCGAATCGTTTGAGATGTTCGGTCGTCACCTGGCAGTCGATGAGCTCAAAGCCCCGCCGGGCCAGCTCATTGGCAAACGTGGCGAATGCCACCTTCGAGGCATCGCTTTTTCTGGCAAACATCGATTCCCCGAAAAAAACCCGGCCCATCATGACGCCGTAGAGGCCGCCGACCAGTTCCTCTCCATCCCAGGACTCAACCGAATGCGCATAGCCGGCCTGATGCAGCCGGATATAAGCGTCCACCATCTCCTTCGTAATCCAAGTTCCTTGCTGTCCTTTTCTTTCAATCGTCGCGCATTGGACAATGACCTTTTCAAAGGCCTGATTGGTCGTGACGCGGAAAAGCCCCTTGCGGAGGGCCTGCCTCAGAGTTTTTGAAATGATTAACTCATCCGGAAACAAAACCAAGCGAGGATCGGGCGACCACCAGAGAATAGGCTGACCTTCCGAATACCAGGGAAAGATCCCCATCGAGTAAGCCAAAATCAACCTCTCGACGCTCAGATCGCCCCCCACCGCCAAGAGTCCGTCTTTGTCGGCCCATTCCGGCGGCGGAAAAATCATTTTCTGAGACAAACGATAAACGGGCATGGAATGGATTTAATCGCCATAGTCAAAGACGATCTTCCCCTCTTCGAGACAGGCTTTGACATGACCGCCTTTTTTGAGCCGGCCGAACAAGAGTTCCTCGGAAAGCACATCTTTGATCTCCGTCTGAATCAACCGCCCCAGAGGTCGCGCGCCGAATTTGTCATCATAACCTTTTTCAGCCAGCCAGTCGCAAACGGCATCGGTCGTTTCCAGCACAACCTTTTTGGACGCCAGTTGACGGTTCAATTCCGCCAAAAACTTGTCCACCACCCGTTTCATGACGGCAGGCGTAAGCGGATTGAAAGAAACAATGGCATCGAGACGGTTGCGAAATTCCGGATTAAACAGCTTCTTAATGGCCTCATCCCCTCTCGATCTGGCATGGGCGCGCCGGTCGCCGAACCCGATGGCCCCCTTGTCCATCTCTTTCGCCCCCGCGTTGGTGGTCATGATGAGGATGACGTTGCGAAAATCCGCTTTCTTCCCGTTATTGTCCGTGAGCGTGGCATAATCCATCACTTGCAACAGGATGCCGAACACATCCGGATGGGCTTTCTCGATTTCGTCCAAAAGCAGCACCGAATATGGATGCTTTCGGATCGCGTCGGTCAAAAGGCCGCCTTGATCAAAACCGACATACCCCGGCGGGGCTCCGATCAGACGTGACACCGTGTGTTTTTCCATGTATTCGCTCATGTCAAAACGCAAAAACTTCACGCCCAGAACGGCGGCCATTTGTTTGGAGACTTCCGTTTTGCCCACCCCTGTGGGTCCGGCAAACAGGAAACAACCAATGGGCCGTTCAGGAATTCCCAGCCCCGCCCGCGATCGCTTGATGGCGGCGACCATGGAATGAATGGCACTGTCCTGACCGAAGACCGCGTCTTTCAACTTGGTCTCCAACTCTTGAAGTTTCTGCGCGTCGGACGAAGAAAGATCCGCCGAAGGGATTTTGGCCATGTTCGCCACAATGGCGCCGATTTCCTTCACACCCACAACGGGTTTCTTTTTCCCCCGGGCGGCCAATTTTTTGGTCGCCCCCGCTTCATCGATCACGTCGATGGCTTTGTCGGGCATGAATTTATCGTTGATGTATTTGGCGGAAAGCTCGGCGGCGGCCTTTATCGCGCCATCGGTGTAGTTCACCTGATGAAAATCTTCATAGTAAGAGCGCAGCCCCTTCAAGATATCGATGGTTTCCTCAATGCCCGGTTCGGCGATTTCGATTTTCTGGAAACGCCGGGACAAGGCCCGGTCTTTATCGAAATTGTTCTTGAACTCTTCGTACGTGGTGGCGCCGATACAGCGCAGACGGCCGGAATTCAGCGCGGGTTTGAGAAGGTTGGAGGCATCCATCGAGCCGCCGCTGGTCGCCCCCGCGCCCACCACCGTATGAATTTCATCGATAAATAAAATGACGCCGGGAATTTTCTCGAGCTCCTTGAGCGTCGCCTTGAGCCTCGCTTCGAAATCTCCCCGGTATTTGGTGCCAGCCAAGAGCGCCCCCATGTCAAGCGCGTAAATCGTCGTCTCTTTAATGGGATCCGGCACGTCTCCTTGATCGATCTTCAGGGCGAGGCCTTCGACCAGCGCCGTCTTGCCAACACCCGGCTCGCCGACAAAAACGACGTTGTTTTTCCGTCGCCTGCAGAGAACCTGAATGGTGCGCTCAAGTTCCATCGCGCGACCGACCAAGGGGTCGATGTCCCCGGCGGCCGCTTTTTCATTGAGATTCACCGCGTAAAGTTTCAGGGGCTCTTTGGATACAAACCGCTTCGGCTCGGTGGAATCCGGTCCCGGTTCACGCATGGGGTCTTCCTGCTTTGCCCCTTTTTGTTCATCCGGGTTCAATTGCGCGCTGCCGTGTGAAATGTAATTGAGAATGTCCAAGCGAGAAATGCCTTCCATCTCCAGAAAGTGGACGGCAAATGAATCGGTCTCCCCAAAGAGCGCCGCCAGAAGATCGCCTGCTTCCACCTCCGTTTTTTCCGCGGAATGGACATGGTTGATGGCCCGCTGAATCACTCTTTGAAACCCGATGGCGGGGGAGGGATTGACATTTTTCCCGGGCGGCAAAAGCGGAACGTTCTTGACGAAAAACGACTCCACCGCCTGCTTGAGGCGCACCACATCGCCGCCGCAGCCGGTAATGATGTCGCAGCCGGCCTCGTCGTGCAAGAGCGCAAACAATATGTGTTCCGCCGTGAGATATTCATGGCGCCGATTTTTCGCGTCGCGGATGATGGCATCCAGCACCAGACTCAACTCTTTATTGATCATGACTTCTCCATCGTGCAGCGAAGCGGGAACTGGTTTTCGACCGCCATACCATGGACGACGGCCACCTTTGTTTCGGCGATTTCCCGCGTATAGACACCGCAAACACCGGAACCCCGTTTGTGAACATCCAGCATGATCCTTGTCGCCTCGGCCGGTGATTTGTGAAAAACAACCTCCAGAACATGAACCACAAAATCCATCGTGGTATAATCATCGTTGAGAAGGATGACGCGGTAAAACGG
>CAZPTW010000049.1:0-11652 GCA_964589235.1 uncultured Smithella sp.
TCATCTATAACAAATCAATCCCCCTCATCTTTTAGGAGAGAATAAATTCACCCTGGGGATGGCCCAGAATGTCTTCCCATGCCGGATTGACGTATCGAATCATGCCGTCGGGATTCAGTTGATAAATGACATCCGAACTGTTTTCGCTGAGATTGAGAAATCGTCTTCCATTCTCGTGCATTTTTTTATTGGCGGCGGCGTTATTGAGGCTTACGCCGATATGCTGGGCGATGCCGATCAGCAGGCTGACGTCGCTTTGCCTCGGAGGTGAGGATGGCTTGCTCATGTCAACCGCCAGGATCCCTTCAGTGACCTTTTCATAGATGATCGGGACGCAAATGAAGGATGTCAAGCCTAAATCTCGAACCAGCGAAAAATTTTTCTCCGACATCTGGAGTTGAGAAAGGTCGTCTTCTCCGACGATGACAGGCTTCTGATGGACATAGACGCGATAGAAAAAACCGCTGGATTTCGGGTCTGTCGGATCAAAGGTGATATTTCTCAATAAGGTTTCTTCGTAGGGGGTGAACCCGTGTCCCGCGCTATAAATCAATTTTGTCCTCTCGGGATTGGACAGCATAATCATGCTGCGGTGAAACGACAGTCTGGTGTTGATCCGTTCTGTAATGAACGCCAAAAGTGTTTTTAAGTCGAGAAGGGTCGAGGCGGCTTCACCGATTTCCTGGATGAGCAAAGATTCATTGTAACGCAGATTGATCTGTTCAATCAATTCTTCCGAGGCTTTGCCTTGTTGCGTCAAATAGGCGGCCATTTCTCGGTTTTGAATGGCTGATCCGTAAAGCAAAAGACAGACGGAAAGGAGAAAGGCGGATAAAACGTTGATGAGTCCATAAGGAAATGAGAAAAGAAAAAGAAAGGGGAAGGACGTCAGAACGGAACCCG
The DNA here is from genome assembly GCA_964589235.1 of uncultured Smithella sp. Classification (GTDB taxonomy): domain Bacteria; phylum Desulfobacterota; class Syntrophia; order Syntrophales; family Smithellaceae; genus UBA8904. The sequence continues at coordinate 904 of CAZPTW010000049.1, forward strand.
CCAAAAAAAAGTACCCCGCTTTTTTCCATCGCTGTGATGGAGTCGGCTCCCAAGAAATGATATAGCGGCAGCATCCTGCATCTTTGTGAAGGCATTCAGGATGTTCGACGGTTGCGTATCGGCCTGTGAAGATCTGTGCGATCGCTTCCAACACGCCCAGACGATTTTCACACTGAAAAGATTCCTCTTTGACATAGGGATGCGTCGTCACAACGACTTCAACTTTGTTGCTGTCAAGATGCTTACTGTGAACAGTCATATGACGGGTCAAGAAAGGAGAAAGCTTTTCCACCGCCCAATATGCCGCGGCCGGTGAAAGGAACGCCATCACAAATCTGCGCATCGAGGCAAATCCTGTCGCTTTCGGGGATGCGACATATCGTCCGGCCAATCGGGAGATATTTGGATTGCCCGTCTCACGGGAAAGATATTCGTGAAACCGATTGATTTGAGTCTGCGTAAACCAGTGGCCGCCGTCTTCCACCTCATAGTCCGCGATACCGGAATCATCCAGAAGCTCTCTGATATTCACATGTGGATGCTCGAACCTCAGATATTCCAGATAATTTTTGATGACAATGCTGTTGTAAAGAGGTTCATCCATTGCGGCGTTTTGTTCGCGATCTGTAAATATTTAATGATCCTGTAAAAAGGGGCCGAAATTTAATGCGTTTTTTTATAGCCGAAGGGAGGAGTTGTTGTCAACTGCAAAAGGGAATTGCGCCTGAACCGATCCCTGAGAGAAAGCCTTTCCAATGAGATGGGGGCGCAGGATTCTGTCTCGGCCGGCCACCGAAAAAAGGGAAAACTCAAAAAGGAAGGGGGGAGGATATTGATGTTCCATCCGATGGAAATGGTCTGGCGGAGGATTGGAAAACGCGCCCCGGAGGCGACTGTCGACGAGAAAGGACAAGTCATCAAATGAAAGATGACCGGCCATGGTGTTGGGGGGCGATGACATCATAAAGGGCCGCCCATGCGCTCATCCATTCGATTCCCAAAGGTCATGATTTGCCCGAGCACGCGGTTTTTGCCACAGGGTGCCAGATACCGCCATGATGGATGGGTATCCAAGTTCTTTGCGTCTCGGGTGTTTCGTGGATGACCGTGCGGGCGTCATCGAGGTAAACGAATTTCGTCATCCGGATCCGATAGCCTGTACAGTCGATTTCGCAGAGAATTTCGACGGACCGAAATCGTTGATGGTCTTTATGCACCGATGCCAGATACGCCCAAACGGCCTGCAGATATTTGCTGCGCTTTGACGGGGCGATTTTGATCCAGACCGAGACCGTGTCCGGGGTTGGGGAGCCCAGACGTGTCATGTCGGCAAAGACGGCATCGCGGTATTTGGTGAACCCTGTCAACTTCCAATGATCCGTCATCTTCTCCGCAAGGCTGAGAGGCGGGAAAGAGATCTGCAGTAAGACGAAAATGAACACCATGATCCAGTTCCTCATGACCGAGACCTCCTCATTGAACTTGTCGATTCATTTTATCTTATCTGAAAACAAATTGAAATCCGTCGCTAAAGAGGAAAAAGAGATTTCAATATTTGGCTCTAAAAATGATTTTACTATATTATTCAACAGGATAACATCAGCCTATAAAATACTAGAAAAATGCTTGCAATTAAACGGTTTTGAATTTAATGATCGAGACACATCTTCGTGAAAGGGTGGATCGACAACAACCAACGCTTTGATGTAAGGAGATTTTATGTGGGAATATACAGACAAGGTCAAGGATCATTTTCTTAATCCACGAAATGTCGGCGAGATCGAAGACCCAGACGGGGTTGCGGAAGTTGGATCTTTGGCTTGCGGCGATGCTTTGAAGCTGACCTTTAAGCTAGACGAAAGCAAGCGGATCAAAGATGCCAAATTCAAGACCTTCGGCTGCGCGAGCGCGATTGCTTCGTCTTCGGCTCTGACGGAAATGATCAAGGGGATGACGCTTGATGAAGCGCTGAAGGTGACGAATCAGGACATTGCCGATTATCTTGGCGGTCTTCCCGATGAAAAAATGCACTGTTCCGTCATGGGCAAGCAGGCCTTGGAAAAAGCCATAGAAAATTACAGGGGAGCGCCGGTCCGGGAGGCGGGGGCCAAAATCATCTGCGAATGCTTTGGCGTAACCGATAAAGAAATTGAAAGGGCCATACGGGAAAACAATCTGTCGACGGTGGAAGATGTCACCAACTACACGAAAGCCGGCGGAGGTTGCGGCAACTGCCACGGTGCGATCGGACAGATATTGGAAAAAGTAAAGGCGGAATCGAAAACGGAAGTCAAACCGAGACTCACGAATATTCAAAAAATTCGCTTGATCGAGGAGACGATTGACAAGGACATTCGCCCTTCCCTCAAGCATGATGGCGGTGATATCGAAATTATCGATATCATCGGCGATCGTGTGATTGTGGCGACGCGGGGGGCATGTGCGACCTGCAAGGCCTCGGAAATTACGTTGAAGCATTTTGTCGAGCATCGGCTCCGGGAACTGGTTTCACCGGACATTACCGTAGAGGAGGCCTCCAAATGAAAGTGATTTACTTAGACAACAACGCAACGACACAGGTGGCTGAAGAAGTTCTTGAAGCTATGATGCCTTATTTCAGGACTTTTTACGGCAATCCTTCGAGCATGCACTCTTTTGGAGGGCAGGTGGGGCAAAAAATTCGGATCGCCCGAGAACAGACTGCGGCTCTGTTAGGCGCCCATCCGGAAGAAATTGTTTTCACCAGTTGCGGCACTGAAAGCGACAATGCGGCCATTCGTTCCGCGCTTCTGACCAGACCGGATAAAAAACATATTGTTATCAGCAGAGTTGAGCATCCGGCTGTCCGAGCTCTTTGCTCCCATTTAAGCACACAAGGATATAGGATTACGGAATTGCCCGTCGATAAAGATGGTCATTTGGATTTGGAGAATCTGGAAAAGAGTTTGACGCCGGATACGGCGATTGTCAGTTTGATGTGGGGGAACAATGAAACCGGTGTGATTTTCCCGGTGGAAGGCGCCGCAGAAATCGCCCATGAAAGAGGTGTGCTTTTCCATACCGATGCCGTACAGGCCGTCGGTAAAATTCCCATCGACATGAGGAAAAACAAGATCGACATGCTGTCCTTGTCCGGTCATAAACTGCACGCGCCCAAAGGAATCGGCGTCCTCTACATTCGGCGCGGCACAAAGTTTTCTCCGTTTTTGATTGGAGGTCATCAGGAAAAAGAAAGGCGCGGTGGGACGGAAAACACGCCCGGGATCATCGGTTTGGGAAAAGCCTGTGAAGTGGCGGTAAGAAACATGGAGAGGGAAAACACCCATGTCCGGCGGTTGCGCGACAAGCTGGAAACGGAGCTTCTCAAGAGAATTCCGCGAAGCCGGATCAACGGCGATATTTCCAACCGGCTGCCCAATACCACAAATATCAGCTTTGAGTTTGTGGAAGGTGAGGCCATTTTGCTGCTGATGAATGAATTGGGGATTTGTGCGTCGTCAGGCTCGGCCTGCACATCCGGTTCGCTGCAGCCATCCCATGTATTACGGGCGATGGGCGTCCCCTTTACCATGGCGCACGGATCCATCCGGTTCAGCTTGAGCGTTTATAACACGGAGGAAGAAATCGATTACGTTATCGCGAAAATGCCCCCGATTATCGAGCGGCTGCGCGGCATGTCGCCTTTCTGGAACGAAAAGGGACAGGCCTGTAACACGCAATGAGGTGGAAACAGCGCGATGCTCGCCATGGGGAGGAGAAGATGAGGCGAAAGGGAAAGGTGAAAAACGGGGACCAGTGCAAAAAAGCCTTGAAAGAGTCTCGAAAATACCGTGACGAGGTCCCAGCCATTGTTGATCAACTGGTTGAGACCTGCACCAAATCGGGATGTTTCGATCACGTCAGCGCTGAGCCCATCCCTCATCGGGAAGCGATTATCGATATTTTGCGGCGGCTATCATTGATTCTTTATCCTGGTTATTTTGTCCGGACACGGCTTGATTCCACAAACCTCGAATATTACCTTGGCCAGCAAATGGTTGGGCTCTATGAGATCTTAAGCGAACAGATTGTGCTGGCCATACGCCATGACTGTATCCGGCAGAATCAATCCTGTGTGCATTGTGAGACGTTGGGCGAGCGGCTGACCGTTGAGTTTCTTCAGGGGTTGCCTCTGTTGCGGGAAATGCTCGCCAAAGACATCAAAGCCGCCTATGAGGGGGATCCAGCGGCCCGAAGTTACGATGAAATCATATTCAGCTACCCAGGCGTTTGGGCGGTCATGGTATACCGGATTGCGCATCGGCTCTACCATTTAAATGTCCCGTTGATCCCGCGTATCATGACGGAATACGCCCACAGCAACACCGGCATCGACATCCATCCAGGCGCACGGATTGGAGAAAGTTTCTTCATTGATCACGGGACAGGAGTGGTCATCGGCCAGACGTCTGAAATCGGCCATCGCGTCCGTGTCTATCAGGGGGTCACCTTGGGGGCTTTGTCTCTGAGCCGGGCGGAATGTGACAAGCTCAGGGGGAAAAAAAGACATCCCACAATCGAAGATGATGTCATTATCTACGCCAATGCGACGATTTTAGGGGGAAATACCGTCGTCGGGGCTCGCTCTGTGATTGGAGGTAATGTCTGGTTGACTCATTCCGTTCCACCTGATACGGAAGTTTTCATCAAGAAGCAGGATTTCATTCTGGGACGGAAAGAATTTGAGAAGCAGGCGTCAAAGCGAAGGCTGCGTTGACTTTTATAAAAAATAGGTGGATTTTTTTTCTAAGAAGAGTTAATTAGCCGCAAGCTGTTTTTCAAAAAACCAAATTAATAGAAGGGGTGTCCAATGAACAGAGCAGAGTTAGTCGAAGAAGTAGCGAAAGTAACATGCAGCAAGAAAGAAGCGGACGCGGCAGTCAGCGCCACATTGGCGGCGATTCAGAAAGCGCTCAAAAAGGGTGACAGCGTGACTTTGGTCGGATTCGGCACCTTTGCTGTCAGCAAGAGAAAAGCCCGTAAAGGCAGAAACCCTCAAACCGGCGAAGCCATCAAGATCGCCGCCAAAAAAGTTCCGGTTTTCAGGGCCGGAAAAGGTTTGAAGGATGCGGTGAAATAATTTATTTGCAGCAATTATTGAAAAAGCCGGAACGCCGTAAGGTCCGGCTTTTTTTATCTTGCTGATGCGCTCTGCGTCTACCAAAAAGGTCCACTTCTTTCCCCGGGAAGGTGAGGAATGATCCCTTTTGAAGGTGGACTTTGTCGCAAAAAGCGGGTGAAAGAAGCGTTTCTGAAAGAAAAAGGCAGGGGATCGATGTGACCCTGCCTTTTTTTTGTTCAAAAAAGTTTGTATTATTTTCTTCTGCCGACGCCAACGATGCCCAACAAGCCCGTCCCTAAAAGAATCAGAATGCTGGGCTCCGGAACGAGAGTGACCCCATAAATCGTTACGTGGGATATGGCGCCCCGACCTGACCAGAATCCCCGGATGTCAATCGTTTCCGTTCCATTCCATTCACTGATGTCGAAGATGTAGAAGGCGGGGTCCTGTTTCCCGTCTTTGACATAAAGATAAAGGGGGAATCCGCTGATGTACGGTTGTCCGCTGATATATGTGATTGTTGCATCCGAAGGATCGTTGACGGTATTCGAGAAAACGGTTGCATAGGACGATGCAAAAGATCCGGAATCGTAGAGGGCCCCTACGTCCTGCTTATAGAATATCTCCAACGTTCCAGAATAACCCACGATTGTTGCGATTTGCGTACTGGATAAGTTGCTGTTATCCGACCCTGTCCACTGAGGTGTGGTGGTCGTGTTGATGGTCAGAGCCCACGTCGTACCCGTCAAAACGAAGAGTCCGATCAAAACCATCAGAGGTGTGATATATTTTTTCATTTTTGCCTCCTTTTAAACCATCCGTGGAGGGTTGAAAGTCTAAAAAAAAACATGCAAAAAGTGCACCTGGAAATCGCGTATGGATATGTATTACATATCCATATGAATATATTGAAAAAAGGGGTGGTCCTCTTTTTCCCAATCTTTCCAAATGTTTTCAATTTTTGTAAACGATTTCGACAGAATGATCAAAAAGAAAGGGTCATTATGGGCAAGTCATTAATTTGTTTAGAGAGATCGATTTTAACTTTTGTAAAAAAATCCGACACGGAAGGAGTCTAAAACAATGCTTCCGTGTCGGAACCTCTCATTTATTGATAAAGTGATTCAATTTGATCTTTCAATCTGCTCAATACCACATTTCGTTTGAGCTTCATGGTCTGGGTGAGTGTGCCATCATCCAAGCTGAATGGTTCGGAAAGGAGGAGGAACTTTTTCGGAATTTCATAGCCTCCGAACTTTCCTTTGAGGTGGTTGGTGATGGTGTTTCCGATCATGTCGATGACCTCCGGGCGGGAAATCAAGGTCTTTTTGTCTGTCGGTAGACCTTTTCCTTTCGCCCAATCCCCAAGAACGTCAAAATCGGGTACGACGATACAGATATTGTAGGGGCGATTCAATCCGTAAATGACAGCCTGTTGAACCAAGGGGATCAGACAAATTTCTTCTTCCAGCGCCACGGGAAAAACGAATTTTCCGTTTTCCAGTTTGTACTGTTCCTTGATCCGTCCGGTGATGTACAAAAAGCCGTCTGAATCCAGCCGTCCGCGGTCACCTGTTCGAAAACCGCCGTCCGGCGTCATGGCCGCCTTCGTGTCCTCTGGGCGATTATGATAGCCCTTCATGACATTGGGACCATAAACAATGATTTCTCCGTCTTTGGCTCCCTCCTCAACGACGGATTGATCGATGACGATTTTGACCTTGTCGATGGGCTTGCCGACACTGCCCAATCTATAGCACCAAGAGGCATTCATCGTCGCCGCGGGAGAGGTTTCCGTCAACCCATAGCAGTCGTAAATGGGAATGCCGATATCAAAAAAGAATTGCGCAATCTCGGGATTGACGGCCGCGCTTCCGGTCATGGACCCCAGAAGTCTTCCTCCCAGGCGTTCTCGTATTTTCTTGAAGACAATTTTATTGGCCAGTTGAAATTTCAGATGGGTGAAAAAGTCGGATTGTCCCTTTGCCGTCAACTCACGTTTTTTCTTTGCCGCCTCAACCCCCATGACAAATAACGCTTTAGCCAAACCGCCTTCCTTGTTCATTTTCGCCCAAAGACCGTCGTAGATGCGGTTGAAAACCCGGGGAACGGCGACCAGCCAGGTGGGTTTGACCTTGACGATGTCGTCCACAATCGTTGCCGGACTTTCCGCCAAACCCATTGCGCCACCTAGGCGAATGATGGCAAAGAGTTCCCCGCTTTGTCCGTATGAGTGCGCCCAAGGCAAAATCGCCAGGGTGAGGGCGTCGCGTCCGTCGTTCTTTTGAAGCTCTGGATACATCTTCAATCCGGACGCGGAATTGTGAGTGAAGTTGCCGTGAGACAACAAAACGCCTTTGGGATTTCCCGTTGTGCCGGATGTGTAGATGAGCTCTGCGATGTCTTCGGAAGAAGGTATTTGGGGGGGAACGGGCTTTTGAGCCCCTCGCTTTTCCAAAGCGGCCATGGATTGATCCCCTTCGGATTCAATGACAAAAATGTGCTTGAGAGTAGGAATTTCTTTTGGGAAGTCTTTGATTTTTTCAAAAATTTCCGGTTTGGAGACAAAAAGAACTTTGATTTGGCTGTCTGCGATGATGTACTTCCAGACGGATGTCAATTCCGCTTCATACATGGGCACATACCGGGCGAGTCTCCCCCAGGAGGCAAATGCCGCAATAATCCATTCGACACGGTTGTTGGCGATGATACCGACGGCGTCACCTTGATTGACGTCTAGACCGGCCAGTGCGGAACGAAGATGGTTGATGCGGTTTCCGACCTCCCGGTAGGTGACCCATTCATAAACACCTTGTCGATTTTTGGTGCCTACAAATCTTCGATCGGCGAATTTTTTCACGCTTTCTTCCCACCAATCGATCAGGTTGTCGGGTTTGTCTAGGATATAGGTGTTAATCATTGAAAAAAACCTCCTGAGGTTAAGATTTAGCCGGACAATCATATCCGGCAGGCTCATCGATGACGTTTTCCTCTTTTCCCCCAAAAAGGAGACTCAGGCTATGCGATTTTGAACAGGAACACAATAAAAAAGATATGGCGGGAAGAGGCGGGGTAGGGGAAGCGCCGATGGTCGCGCCTCCCCCTGTCAAACTCGAATCAAGGGGATTCGCGGAAAAGGGAGGTTCTACCTCCGTCCACGACAAGATCGTGGCAAGTAATGTAACTGCCTTCGTCGGAAGCCAGATATAGTGCGGCATAGGCCACATCTTTGTCCAATCCGGCCCGCCTCAACGCGTTGGCCTTCGCCAGGCTGATTTTCAATTTTTCCATTTTCTGCGCGTTCTTTTCATCGGGAAGAGTATTGGCGACCTGCGAACCGCCCCAGAAGATGGGTGTGGCGACGGCGCCGGGTGAAATGCTATTGACCCGAATGCCGTATTCACCGAGTTGGAGGCCGGCCAAGCGCGTGATGTGCGTGACGGCGGCCTTGGCGGCCGAGTAAAGGTAGCCGCCTTGGTTCATGCGAATGGCTGCGATACTCGAATTGTTGAGAATGCACCCTCCACGCTGCGCCTTCATGATGGGGGCGGCATGCTTCATTCCGAAAACCACGCTGCCTAAAAGCAGCGCCATACTGTACTGAAAATCCTCCGGCGTGACGGTTTCCAAAGTGCCGCGGTCCGGACCGCCGGCGTTGTTGAAGAGGCAGTCCAGTTTGCCGAAGCGTGAGACGGCCAGATCAATAACCGCTTTGATGTCCGATTCCTGCATGACGTCACAGCGCTGATAAATCACGTTTTCGCCCAGCCGTTTGGCAATGGCGGCCCCTTTTTCTTCCGAGCGCCCGGCAATGACGACTTTTGCGCCTTCCGCGGCAAAAATCTCCGCGGTCGCCTCGCCGATACCGCTGGTCCCGCCGGTGATGACGGCAACTTTGTTTTCCAATCTTTTGCTCATCTTTCTTTCTCCTGGTGATGGTTTTTCGTCGCATTCGTGAATGCACATAAGTAGATAATCGTCAAACCGCACCTTGTCAAATTAATAATTTCCATTGCCGGGTATGGGTCGGTGAGAGAAACGATCCACAAAAATACTTATTGAAGGTTGATGAATGGATGCGATATATTCGCTGCGTCGTCTTGTAGAGAAGGTGTTCAGATCATTCGAGTTTTGTTCGATGCGGAGAGAAAAGCGTGGCAGCGGGACATAGAGGGACGCGTTGGCTTTTGGTTGCGCTTGGGCTGTTGCTTGTTTGGCCCGGGGAGGTTTCATCCGAGGGAAAGCGGACGATCTCCGGGAGTTCTTTGACCATTGGGGCGGCAAAAGGTGTCGATTTGAAGGAGGTGAAGGAAGGGAGTCCGCCGATTCCCGTCAGACCTCTTTCTCTCGAAGCCAGTATTGCCATTGCGCTGGAGAATAGTTTCATTCTCAGTATGGCCAAAGAGGGCGTGGCAGGCGCCTCGGCGCAAAAGAAAGAAGCCATGACGGGATTTCTACCGAAATTTAGCATGTCTTACAGCTATACGCGTCTCAATGAAGAACCCGGCTTCTATTTTCCGGGAGTCCCGCCGTTGTTGCCGCCTTCATACATGGCGACCGGCACGGTCAATAATTTCAATTGGGGGATTGAGGTTCGGCAAACGCTTTTTGCCGGTGGTGGGGTTCTGGCGAATTATGAGGCAAGTCGGATTAGTGAAGAGACCGCGAAACTCGAAGAAAAGGCGAAGACTCAAGAGGTGGAGCTTGACGTCAAGATCGCATATTTCAATGTCCTGAGGGCCCAGAGACTTTTCCAGACGGCCCAGCAGTCGGTTGATATGCTCAAGGCCCACTGCGATGTGGCCCATCACTTTTTCCAGGTGGGTTTGATTCCGAAAAATGACATGCTTCAGGCGGAAGTCGAACTCGCCAACGGACGGCAGGCGTTGGTGCGAGCCCGAAATGCTCTCGAAATGGCCCGGGCCCGATTCAATACGCTTCTGAAAAGGGATTTGTCCAGTCCTGTTGAGCTTGAAGATATTCTGGACTACCGGCCCTTTGAAAAGTCCTTTCAGGATTGTCTGGAGTCGGCGCGTCGTGACAGACCGGACTTGAAACTTGCCCGCCTTCGAGCCGATCAGGCCGGAAAGATGGTGCGTGTCGCGCAAAGTGAGTATTTCCCGTCAGTGGGCCTGGTTGGAACCTACGCGCGATTTGGAGATCAGCCGTCCGTTTCCGGAAACGCCTATAAAGATGCGGAAAGCTGGCAGATCATGGCGGTGGCCAACTGGAATTTTTGGGAGTGGGGCCGGACGAAATATCGGGTGGCTTCCGCGACGGCAAAAGAGCATCAGGCCGCAGACCAGGTCCGAGAGTTGGACGATCAGATGACCCTTGAAATCAAAAACGCTTATATGGGGTTGCAGGAAGCTGAAAGTCAAATTGCAGTGTCCCGAAAGGTTATCGAGCAAGCCGATGAAAATTTTCGAATTTCGGAAGCCAGATATCAGGAGCGGGTTGCGCGCGCGACCGAGGTGCTCGACGCTCAAACGCTCTTGACACGGGCAAGAGCGGAATATGCCAACGCGTTGGGAGATTATCACATCAGTCATGCCCGGCTGCAGAAAGCCATGGGGGGCGGGAATTGATCCAGGGTTCATCGGCAAAAAGACAAAGGGGGCATGCGATTTCATTTTCTTGGGGGCGAC
>CAZPTW010000050.1:0-11291 GCA_964589235.1 uncultured Smithella sp.
CGAGGCCAGGCGCTTCGCCAAAAAGTTGCCTCAATGTTTACCGATCCGCAGCGCATGAGAAAAAAAGATCCGGGGGATCCGGATATCTGCAATGTGTTTTCGTTTCACGGTCTGTACTCGACGGTGGAACAGGTGTCATCGATCAACAATGAATGCCGCGTGGCGGGGATTGGATGCACGGATTGCAAAAAAATCCTGGCGGCAAACATCGAAGCGGCCATGAATCCGATTCATGAGCGGATGGACTACTACGCGAGCCATCTGGATGACATTCACCAGATCATCGCAGACGGCAATGCCCGTGCAACCAGAATCGCCCGCCAGACCATGGAAGAGGTCCGCGAAGCCGTCAAAATCTGAAGGCGCCTATGATCGAAGAAGAAGTCAAACCGGATTACGCCATTAAACTGGATGTCTTTGAAGGTCCGCTCGATCTGCTTTTGTATTTGATCAAAAAAAATGAGATCGACATCTACAACATTCCCATTGCGCTCATCACGCAGCAGTATCTCGACTATCTCAATATGATCAAGTCATTGAATCTTGATTTGGCGGGAGAGTATCTGGTCATGGCGTCCACGTTGATCCATATCAAATCCCGGATGCTCTTGCCCGTGCCGGAAGAGTCCGAGGAAGAGGAACAACAAGGCGATCCACGGGCGGAGTTGGTCAAGCAGCTTTTGGAGTATCAGGCTTTCAAGGAAGCGGCCAGTCATTTGGCGCAAAGGCCTATTCTGGAGCGGGACGTATTCAAGCGTTCGGCTGCCTTGCCCGAGGAAAAACAAATCCGTGCGGCAGGCGATGACGAGTTGATCGAGGTCAGTATTTTTGAACTCATCGAGGCGTTACACGCCGTGGTTTCCAGGTTGGATCAGAAAGAGATTTTGGAAATCGATATGGAAAAATTGTCGTTGACGGAAATCATCAATGATGTCATGGAACGTTTGCAGAGTGCCAGAAGTCTCACATTTGAGGAACTGCTCGGCGAGAAAAAAGACCGCCGGAGGATCGTTTATACTTTTCTGGCCATGCTGGAACTGATCAGACTCAAAATGATCAAAGCTTACCAGACCGCCGCTTTCGGCGTCATTCGGATATTCCCTGCTGTGGAGACGTAAATGGAAAATTTACCGGCAATCATTGAAGCGCTGATCTTTGCGTCGGAAGCGCCACTGGGGCTCGAGAAAATCGGATCGGTTTTGGAGGGGGTGGAGAAGCATGACATCCGGCAGGCCGTCGAAAAGTTGATCTCGGATTATGAGGAAAGGGGAAGTGGAATCACGATTCAGGAAGTGGCGGGTGGTTATCAATACCGAACACGGCCTGACCTTGCTCCATGGGTGAAAAAGTTGAAAGGGGTCAAGCCCGTGTCCCTTTCCCCGGCCGCGTTGGAGACGCTCGCGATCATTGCTTACCGGCAGCCGATCGTCAAGGCAGAAATCGAAAGCATCCGTGGTGTCGATGTCAGTGCACCGATTAAGGGCTTGTTGGAGAAGAAACTGATCCGCATCGTCGGGAGAAAAGATGTTCCCGGAAAACCCATCATTTACGGCACCACAAAAAAATTTTTGGAGGTATTCAATCTCAAAGAGCTGACCGATTTGCCCACGATGCGTGAATGGAAAGAAATCACGGAACGTCAAGGCGTCTTTGAGCAAGAGACGATGGATTTTGATGATCTTGCTGACGGGGCGCGAGGGGAACGACCCGTTCAGACCGTTGGGGATATGTCGGAAATCCAAGAAGCATCCGTACCCGGCGAAGCGATCCCTGATGGGGAGATTCCTGGGGAGGCTGTCGGCACGGACGATTTTCAGCGGACAAATTTGTCTGAAGAGTCGGGATTTGCAGAGGGGAAGCCCCAAGACAACCCGGGGGCCTCTGAAACATCTGCGCAAACCGCAGATCATAAGGACTCGTGAGCCTTTTTCATGAAAGAGCGGTTGCAAAAAATAATCGCCCAGGCAGGGGTCGATTCCCGCCGCCATGCCGAAAAGCTCATTGCGGCAGGACGCGTCACCGTGAACGGAGACGTGGTCACCAAGATGGGCGTCAAGGCGGATCCGCAAAAAGATGTCATCCGGATTGATGGAAAGACGATTTCCGTCGAAAGGAATCTTTATTATATCGCCTTGTATAAACCTGCCGAGTGCGTCACCACCCTATCCGACCCCGAAAATAGAAAGACGGTTGTCGATTTAGTCGCTGACGTGGGAGAACGGGTTTACCCTGTGGGAAGACTCGATTACGACTCGTCTGGTCTTTTGCTTTTAACCAACGACGGGGCATTCGCGCAAAAAGTGCAACACCCTCGTTACGAGATTCCCAAAACATACCGAGTGAAAATCGCGGGACGCCTAACCCTTGAAGAAGTGAAACAAATCAGTAAAGGTGTGCCACTGTCCGACGGTCTTTTCAAACCGCGGAATCTGAAGATTGAAAAATGCAATGAGAAAAGCACCTGGCTTTCCCTGACGTTGAGTGAGGGGAGAAATCGGATCATCCGACGCGGCTTTGAAGCCTGTGGGTACCGCGTGACAAGACTCATACGAGAGGCCATCGGAAAAATCACCCTCGCGGGACTCACGGAGGGGCGCTGGAGACACCTGACCCATCAAGAGATAAGAGAGCTAACCGGACAATCCTTAAGGCAAAAAAGGTAAAAATATTCTTGACAAACATGAAAAAATAAATCATAGTCAGTCACGAAAAAGGCAATGTCTTAGGCGCTTTGGCGATTTTGCGCTGGAAATAGTATCGAAGGAGGAACTATGAATAAGTCCGGTCTCATTGAAGCTTTGAGCAAAAAGATGAATTTAACGGAAAAAAAAGCTATCGATGTGGTTAATCTTGTGTTCAAAGGTTTCACCGATGAGTTGAAAAACGGCGGCAGAATCGAAATTCGAGGCTTCGGCAATTTCGTCGTGAAAGAATATGGTTCCTATACCGGTAGAAATCCGAAAACAGGTACCAAAATCAAAGTTGAACCGAAAAAATTGCCATTTTTCAAAGTCGGGAAAGAGTTAAAAGACCGGGTGGACGGCAAAGGTTAGACAATCCTGCAAGAGTTTTCTATATGAAAAGAAAAGGGAGCTTGTTGTTCAAGCTCCCTTTTTTTATCTGGAAGAGCCGTTCCTGCGGGTGAATGCGCGTCCATTAACTCAAGTTGGCATTGACGAAATCCCAATTTATAAGATTTTGGATCACAGCGGCGATATAATCCGGTCGGCGGTTCTGATAATCCAGATAATAGGCGTGTTCCCACACGTCGATGGTCAGAAGCGCCTTCTGGCCGTGAACAAGAGGCAAATCGGCGTTGGGGGTCTTTGTGACTTTCAAGTCGTTTCCGTCTAAGACCAGCCAGGCCCAGCCGCTTCCAAATTGTGTGGCGCCTGCATTTTTGAGTTCCTCAACAAACTTATCGAAGCTTCCAAACGTGTCGTTGATTTTAGCGGCGATGGGTCCGGAAGGTGATCCACCTCCTCCAGGTTTGAGGCATTTCCAGTAAAAGGAATGATTCCAAACTTGGGCCGCGTTATTGAAAAGGCCGACTTTTGATCCGTCTTTTGCGGCCGCTAAAATGATTTCCTCCAGGGACTTGCCTTCTAAATCAGTTCCTGAAATCAGTTTGTTGACATTATCGACATAGGTTTTATGGTGCTTTCCATGATGAAATTCCAACGTGTTGGCGGTGATGTACGGGGCGAGCGCATCCTTTGCGTAAGGGAGATCGGGTAAAGTGATGGCCATATCTCTTGTCTCCTTTCTGGTTTTTTGATGGCCTTAATATAGACTTAAGTTATCGGATGTCAAATCATTCGATATCGGGGGTTTTGAAAAACTCTGCGGAAAGCTTTTCTTTTCCAATCAAGCCGATGCAAGACACAAACATCAAGACGGAAAGAATTAAAGCGGGGAGAGCCGTATCTTTGCCAAAAATATAAAGACCGATGACACCTGCCATACCGTAATTCTTCATCGTTCCTAAGAGGAGCAGCGCCAAGAGCCTGTGATTGTCGATGGGAAAGAATTTTCGAAGAAGAAAGAACCCTAAAATGACGATTCCCATCGCGGCAAGGCCGATGGCGAAAATCAGAAGGGTTTCAAAGGGCCGTTGCGGAATCAAATCGGCGCAATGTGCCGCAAGGGTGTAATAGATGAGGAAATGGCAGATGTTCGTGATGATGCCGGATTGTCTCTGAATGGTGTCCTCCAAGTTTCGATCAACAATCAGCCGGGAAAGAATGAGCGGTAAAGCGATCAGGGATAAGATCAAGACGATCAATTTAGGGTAAGATATGGGGATAAATTTGAGAAAAGCGACGCCGATCAGGGGGATCAAGACGACGGCCGCAGCATGCACTCCGGCGAAACCTCCCAGGGTCCATTGACGATCGGCTGATATTCTGTCGGAAACAGAAAGAAGAATGAAGGCAGGCGGCATGGCGGCGATCAAGATCATGCCGATCCACAACTTTTCATCACGAATAAAAAAAATACTTCCTAAAATGATCAGGTTTCCAAAAACAAGGTAATTCATGAGATTCCCGAGAAGTCCCGATGGAATGAGCCTTTTCGGGTTACGGAAAAAACCTTTGGGGTAGCGAAGCAGCGTCACAGTGAGAATGACCGTCAGCGCCGGAAGTATCAAAAAGATCGAGACGAAAGATCCCTGAGGAAGGAAAATACCTAATAAAATGGCTATAACATAGAGCCAATGCGGAAGGGTTGCGACATTTGGGAAAAAAGATGACATGCCTTAACTCCGCGTGGGAGAGATTTTTTTGGCTGTGTACGTAATCAAAAGAAAGCAGACGTTAAAAAGGACGATGGACGGCCCTGCCGGTAGATTGAGCAAAAATGCGAAAAAGATGCCACAAATGACAGCGAGGGAGGCGAAGAAGACGGCGGCCGCCAAGGTTTTTTTAAAGCTTGCAGAAAGTTGCAGGGCGGTCAAGGCCGGCAGAATCAATAAAGCCGATGCCAACATCACGCCCGCCACCTTCATGGACAATACCGCCGCCACGGCGGTCAGCAAGAATATAATGATATTGATACGGCGTGTATGGATTCCCATGCTTTGGGCCAGTTCTTGGTCGAAAGTGGTGACAAACAGGTCGTTATAAAAAAAGGCGACGAAAATCACGGTAACCGCCAGGACCATTGAGGAAAGATAAAGCTCGGTTGAGGTGACCGTGAGAATATTTCCAAAAAGGTAACTGAACAGATCGATATTGAAGCCTCCAGACAGACTCGATAGAATGATTCCCGCCGATATGCCCAGAGACGAGACAAGACCGATGGCCGCATCGGCGTTGATCTTTCTCGTCGACGTTAATTGATGGATGGCCAGTGAGGCGATCATGACAATAGGCAGGGAAGCCAAGGTGACGTATAGGGGGCTGATTCCAAGAAAGAGCACGAAAGCGACGCTGCCGAACGTTGTATGAGCCAGGCCGTCTCCGATCAATGAAAACCGCCGGAGGACAAGATAAAATCCCAAAAGAGAACAGACTGTCGCGATCAATACCCCTGCCAGGAGTGCCCTTTGCATGAACCCGTAATGGAGGACATCATTCAACGTCATCAATCGCGCCCTCCGCCGTGGTGTTGATGACAGATGATGTGTTGGCTGTCCGAGCCGAAAAGACCGGTCATGTCCGATGAGGCACAAAAAGACTTGAAGGTGCCGGAAAAGACGACTTTCTTGTCCAAGTAAAGCAATTGTTTCGCGTATTGGCCGATGACGCCGATGTCATGCGTGACAAGAAGAACGGTTGTCCCGTCCTTGTGGTTCAGTTGCTGCGTGAGGGTGTAAAAAATCTCGCGGGTTTCAGGGTCAAGCGCGGTGGTCGGTTCATCGAAGATCAAGAGTTCCGGTCGCCTCAAAAGCGCGCGTGCCAACATGGTCCGCTGCTGTTCGCCGTAAGATAATTCGCTGACAAGTCGAGAGGACAGATGCCCGATGTCCATCATCTTCAGCGTTTTCTTCAGGGCCTCTTTGTCTTTCACGGCCAGCCCCATCTGAACGATTTCGGCGACGGTGGCTGGAAAATGCGTGTGAAGGGCGCTGAGCCTTTGGGGAAGATAGCCGATTCGATGCCACTGGCGAAAAAAATCGAGGTGGATTCCAAAAAGCTCGATGGTTCCCTTTACTGGTCGCAAAATCCCGAGGATGTTTTTGATGAGTGTGCTTTTTCCGGAACCGTTTGGGCCCGCAATCCCCAAGTAATCCCCTTTTTCAACCGTGAAGGTGATATCGCTCAAAGCGTCCTTTCCATTATATCGAAAAAAAAGATTTTCCACGCGGATTACCGGCATTGCATCCCCTGTTTCAGACGGTTTAAATTATTTTCCATCATGGTTAAAAACGAAACGCCGCTTTGAATCTCCTCTTTTCCGATGTCGTGCCCGTTTTGCAGTTTGAGAAGTTTGGCGCCAGTTTCCGCCGCTAGCGTCTGAGCCAGCCGGGGCGATGCCATTTCTTCATAAAAGATGTAGGACAATCTTTGAGATCGAATCCGCTCAATGAGCGACATGATTTGCGAAGGGGAGGGTTCCGAGTCGGCTGAAACGTTATAGGCTGATACATACTCGAGACGATACCGTTGAGCCAGATAAGCAAACGCCCAATGACCCGCGTGGAGGATTGTCCGCGATGGGCAGCGGGAGAGCTCCGTTCGATACTTTTTATCCAGATCCGCCAGCCGTCGCTTGTAGGTCTCAGCATTGGCCTGGTAATAGGAACGATTTTTGGGATCCTTAAGGATGAAAGCTTGCGCGATATGATCGACCATGATCCGGGCGTTGTCGAAATCGAGCCAGATGTGGGGATCATATTTTGTCGATTTTGAATTTGACTTGTCATGAGCATGAGGATGGTCGTCATGTCGATCCGCATCGATGGAAGTTTCTATCAATCGGGCGCCGCGGCCGGTTTCGACCGCAAGCATGTTGGAATTTCCCTCCGCGGCTTTGAGAATCCTCTGGGCCCATTGTTCCATACCGAATCCGGTGAAAAGAAAAATATCCGATTTGATGACTTTTATGATATCGCTTGGCGGAGGTTCATAATGATGCGCGTCCGCCCCGGGCGGCATGAGCATGGATACCGAGACTTTCTCCCCCCCCACGACCCGCGCGAAGTCGTAGATCGGATAAATGGTGGCGGTCACTTGCAAGCGGTCGTTCGGTTTTGCTGGATTTTCCGGTGGTGGAGAGCAAGATGAAAGCAAGCAAAGGGCGAAAAGAATGCCTACAAAAAGATTGCGTGCCGACATTATTTTCTTCCTTTCTCCCATTTTTGATGTTGCAATTTCGCTTCGTCGAGACATTGGTTACAGATTCCGGTAATATTGATTTCAATATGTTGGACCGTGAAATCCATCGGTTCGTCGAAGATCCGGCGTGTCTGCGAGAGGGTAAGCGGAGTCAGGCAGTGGAGCGTCCCGCAATACGTGCAGTTGAAATGGGGATGCATGGGATGATCGGAGGTTGCCATTTCAAAAAATTGATAGCCGTTGGGCGATGAAATATCCCGTAGAATTCCCCGTTTTTTCAGAAGAGAGACAATCCTGTAAACGGTGACCTTGTTGACGTGGGTTTTCGTCCCAAGCGCCTTGCGGATATCACCGACACACAAGGGTCGTTTCGATTGCTGCAGGATATCCAAAACGGCCAGACGCTTTTCTGTCGCGAGAATGCCGGCCTCTTGCAATGTGGAGACGGCTTTGGTTGTATGGCAATCTTCTTTCATCGTCATGACGGCCTCTTATCAAAAATGCAACTCGGTTGCAAGGCGTTCCTGTGGTTATGACTCCGAAGGATGAAGATGAAACCAAGGTGCTTTTGTAACGCATTCGACCAAACTCGATGGTGCGGATTGTCAATTGGAACCATTGAAGGCACAGATGGATATGGCCACAGGTGAGAAAGCCGGATTGTGTCTACCCACCTCGCGGAAGACCGATCGGCGGATTTCGGTCTTTTTCGCAAATCGTCGAAGTGATCAACGGATCATCCTGATAGGCGGTTTCCGTCTGGGAAACTTGATATACGGGCTGATCCTGGAATTGATGTTTTTGCCGGTGCCGTCATAATTCAGCGTGACGACGGGTACGCCGGTGTATTCTTCAATTCGGGCCGCCATCGCTTCCGTTACCAGTCCCGCGCAGCAGAAGGCCGGATTGGTTTGCACAAAAAGAGATAAATCCGGATGGTGCTGCATCAGCGCGGCGATTTTCAGAAGATTGTCGGCAGATTCGCCGTAGTGCTGCACCGTCACGTGAAAGTCGTCATAGATTTTTTTGTAATCCACATTGGAATCCAGAGAGGGCTCGTCGAGAATTTCGTTGAATATGCGATAGTAGCTCTTTTCCAACTGACTGGCCAGTGCGATGAGCGTTTTAGCGAAGATCACATCCAAAAATTCACCTTCCAAAACCCATCGGCGCATATAAGGGCTGGCGATCAATTTGGCGAATTCGTTGAAGGGGGTGGTGATGACCTCACCACCGTATTCTTCGATGCAGTGAATGAGGTCCTGGTTGAACACGTCATTGTCCCGCGCGTATAAATCGCCGAAGATGGCGACTTTCGGACGGCGTCCTGGGCGTGTTTCGATTTTCTTGAAAAGATGGATGACTTTGTAGAGATCGTCGTCCTTGCTTCGGCCGCCCAAAAACGTGTTGTAAAGAATCGCGACCGACTGCGCGACGACTTTATCCGTCAGGCCTTTTTCTTTTTCATAGGGGCGGATTTTGCAGCCGAGTCTGCGCAACATACCGCCGAACATATGGGCGAAGTATGCTTCGATGGACGCCTGCAAAGAAATATCTGAAAGGGAGATTTCTCCGACATACACATCCACTTGCTCCATGCCGCCTCCAGCCGCTTCCATAATACCCTTGATCAATTGAGGATAGACGCGGATGTTGCAGGCCACATGACTCTCAAAGCACCACCCGACGGTTTGAGCGGGGTCCAGAAAGTTTTCTTCGATGTAATCCATGTAGCTTTGCGCGATGAGATTGACCGGCAGGCATTGACCGGTGTTGGTGCGCAAACCACGCTGAATGATTTTTTCCGTCAGGGGAACCATCCTCGCGTCGATGCCTTCGCGGATATAAACGGCCTCGAGCAATTTGGAGTTGATGGGATCGAAGCAGGGAAGCAGGAGGGTCTTGTCTTTGATTTTGGTGACGTTTTCGGAATTGAGGGATAGCGACCGCAAAGGGAGAATCCGTAACTCTTTGTTTTTGTGGTGATTGCGAAAGGCCCGGACCGCAGCCTCGATGCGGGTCTCATATCCGACATTGGAATCGTGTTCGTCCAATTCGAGAATCAAATAGGGTTTGCCGTACTTGTCCAGAATACGCTTGAAGTATTCCAATGTGAAAGAATCGGGACTGCATTTGAAGGACGTCACATAAACCGGATAAAGTCCAGGGGTGCGCGCAATGTACAGCGCGGCTTTCAGAATTCTGGAGGCATGCGACCAATGCACCCGCTTCAGCATGGGGCCGATTTCAGATACGTCCAATTGTAAAATGGGGAGCATGTCTTGATAAAAGTTTTTCACGCCCAGGGCGCTGAAGATATCCGGAATGCCTTTATTCATTGAATTTTGCAAAACGGCATAGGGGCGGCCCAGAAAGACCGCGCCGATTTCATCCTGGGCCGGCATTTCTCGGGCGAAAATATTGACAAGATTGTTGCGGCCTTCGTGATAATAGCTCAGGGCGGATTCATAGGCATTGTATATTTCCCAATAACCGGTGTTCAAGATCGACTTCAAAATGGAGAAAAGCTCGATGCGTGACTGAAAGGATTGGTGATCGATCACCGGCATAATGGCTTTTTGGGTGAGCCGCAGGCTCTTCATCTGCGCGGCCAGTGACGCTGCGAACTGAGTATAGTAACAATAATAGCGGTAGTCTTCATCTTTTTGCCGGGATGCCTCAAGATAGTAGGGCAAAAAGATATAATCACATTTGCCGACCAGATAATGCACATGACCGAAAAAAGCGCTCATGGGCGCGCAGAATTCCGCTTGGGCCAATTTCTTCCCCGTTTTGACGGCGTTTTTCGTGCCCTCTGACGTGATGGTTTCTATCCCTAACGTGGAAAAAAATGTTTCCAAAGCGGCATTTCTTCAGCCAGATACAGGGCGTTGGGAATGCCGATGCGGAAAGGTTTCTTGTAGGCGGCCGTTTTTTTCACCGGCGGGAAGGCTTTTTTTCGTTCCTTGAGGAGATCATACTGTTTTTTGGATGCGCCCATGTTGTGTTTGGTGTCATCATCTCGGCCGCAGAGAAACCCAAAAGCCACGGTGTCGCCCTGAATGGTGACTTTGTTGATTTTGCAATTGTTATGGCAGAGTTCGCAGACTTCATTTTCCACCGGAATGGCTTCACGATAGAGCTCAAGTCCCCGGAAAGCGGATTGGCGCACGGCGTTTTCCGCTAAAATAAGCGCGCTTCCCAAAGCTCCGGTGAGATGACAGTATCGGGAGACAAAAATCGGTTTTTTGAGGCGATGCTCAAAGGCGGCGACAAGTGCTTGATTTCGAGCCGTCGCGCCTTGAAAACAGATATTTTGGCCGATATTGCCTTCCACGGCGACTTTGGATAGGTAGTTTTCACAGACGGAGTGCAGGCAGCTTGCCAGGACTTCATCAACCGTGTAGCCTTCCATCAGATAGTTGTTGATGTCGCGCTCCATGAAAACCGTGCAGCGGTCGCTGGAAATGGGCGAGGGGGTATTCATGGCGCGCGTCGCGTAGTCCGATAGTTTGACGCCGAGTTTGACGGCTTGTTCTTCGATAAAACTGCCTGTGCCGGCGGCGCAGACGTTGTTCATCACGGAGGATGTGACCATACCATTTTTCATCGTCGTGAATTTGGCGTCTTGACCGCCGATTTCGATGATGGTGTCGGTATCGTTGTTGAGTTCGTAAGCGGCGCGCGCGTGCGCCGTGATTTCATCGATGATGAGGTCGGCGTTGATGATTCGGCCGATGAATTTGCGTCCCGAACCGGTTGTCCCGACGCCATCGAAACGCAACCGGCAATTTTGTTTTCGGGCAAGATCATCCAAGGCCTCAAAAATCGCCTGAACGGCTTTGAGCGGTTGTCCCGCCGTCTGGGTGTATACACCGGCCAGGACCTCGTTTTGATGATGAATCAAGACCGCTTTGGTGCTTGTGGATCCGATGTCGATGCCCAGATAAACGTTCTCCACCGGCTGAAAGGGGCGATAGACATCCACTTCAACCGCCAGGCCGTTATTGC
>CAZPTW010000051.1:0-11267 GCA_964589235.1 uncultured Smithella sp.
CGACATTTTTCCTAGTCATGGCCAGCGGACAGGCTTGGCAATTCGCCGTTTCACGGTATAGATCCTTTAACAAATCTTGGGATGATCCGCCCGTTTCCATTCTTGCGGATGCCTGCTTTCGCGATGGTTTCTGACAGGCGACGGTTACGTACATGTCTTGCGCGTTCAAGACGTGCCCCTTGACCGTTCTCACCAGCGACAAAAGTTCCTTTCGGGCCTGATCGTGCGGTATCATTTATCCTTTTCCCGTCGCGGCATTAGGGTTCATCAGTGTCTTGACGTGATCCAAAATGCTGTGGGCGACATCGATTTTGGACATTTTACTCAGAGAAATGGTTTTGCCGTTTTTATCTAAAATCGTTACGATATTGGTATCCGTCTGGAAGCCGGCCCCCTCCTCGCTCAGAGAGTTGGCTACGATCATATCCATATTCTTATTCTGAAGTTTTTGACGCGCGTTGGCCAGCAAATCCTCGGTCTCCATCGCAAAGCCCACCAAAATACACTTCTTCTTTCTGGCTCCGATTTCGGCGATAATATCCGGATTGCGCTCGAGCTCAAGGCTTTTCATCCCTTTTTCCTTTTTAATTTTTTCCTCGGAAACGGTTTTAGGGCGATAATCAGCGACAGCCGCGGCTTTGATGATGACTGTCGCGGTTGAATACCGATCTAAAACCGCGCGGTGCATTTCCCTCGCGGTACGAACCGAAATCAATTCCTGCACGGCGGGGGGAGTGATCTTTGTCGGACCGGATACAAGCGTTACAAAAGCCCCCCGTTGACGGGCGGCTTTTGCCAGAGCGTATCCCATTTTTCCTGATGACCGATTGGTGATGAAACGAACCGGATCCAGGGGTTCTTCTGTTGGACCGGCCGTAATCAGAATTCTTTCACCGGCTAGGTCTTTGGGCGCCAGAATCTCCTCGACGGCATCTAAGATGACCGGGATATCCGGCAGGCGCCCCGATCCTGTTTTCTTGCAGGCCAACTCCCCGATTTGACTCTCCATCACCGAATAACCATACTGCCTCAACTTCCGGATGTTGTCTTGCACAATGGGGTTGTTGAGCATCTGATCGTTCATGGCTGGACAAATCAACGTGGGTTTATTTTGCGCCATGACGGTCGTCGTCAAAAGATCATCGGCAATACCGGCTGCGATTTTGCCGATGACGTTCCCCGTTGCGGGGGCGATCACAAAGGCATCGGCATAATCCGCAAGCGCGATGTGGTTGATTTCATACGATCCGGTCGAACCGAACATATCCGTGTAAACCGGCCCCTGTGAAAGGGTCTGCAGAGTCAAAGGTGTAATGAACTCCATGGCACTTTTCGTCATCAAGACCTTGACTTTGGCACCCGCTTTCACCAAAGCTCTCGTTAACTCCGCCGATTTATATGCGGCAATCCCCCCCGTGACTCCCAAAACAATTTTTTTATTCTCCAACATGACACGATCACTCGATTGATTTGGCCGAAATATAACAGTCTTTCTCGGCAAGATCAAGGCATAAAGTCTTCACAACAGCATGAACAACCGGATGTTTTTTCTTGCAAACTTATGCAAAAATCATTATGAAGACCGCGCAAAATCCATGTCGATGATCAAGGAGCTTCATCATGAAAAAAACCGGTGCCATTGTCGCATTGATCGCCGTCCTCATCATCGCCGCCGGTCTCGGTTGGCTATACTACGCTGATTATTTGGATCGCGAAAAACCGATCATCAAACTGGATCAGGATATCGTCGCCATCGGCCGTTCAAAGGATATCGCCGTCCGTTTTTCCGATTTAGCCAGTGGACTCTCGAATTTGAAGGTTGAACTCGTTCAAAACAATACCAAACACCTTCTGGCGCAAGAAACTTTTCCTTCTCGAGGCATCAAGGAAAAAAATCTTCAGATCAAAATCAACACATCAGATCTTCAGTTAAAAAACGGTGCAGCCACCCTCCACATTTCAGCCACCGATTATGCGCTCATAAAAAATCAGGCCGTCTGGATTCAGCAGGTCACTATCGACACCACGCCACCCAACATTGAAGTCTTGAGCACTGTAAATTACATTAATCAGGGCGGCACCGGCTTCATTGCTTACCGCACCTCCAAACCGTCCGCTGTGTCAGGCGTCTATGTCGATGAGCACTTCTCACGAGGACACAAAATTTTCATCAATAATAAACCGATGAACGTGGCTTATTTCGCGATGCCGATCAACGCGACCAACGCAAACACGAAAATCTCCATCTACGCCCGTGATGAAGCGGGAAACGACGCGAAAATATCCTTGCCCTGCACGATTAAACCCAAAAAATTCCGTGCGGACAAACTGAATCTCAGCGAGGCCTTTTTAAAACAGAAAATGCCGGAATTCCAGGTGATGGTTCCGGAACTTCAAAACAAGCCGCTGACGGACGTCTTCGCCTATGTCAATGGGCAGATGCGCGAGGACAATGCCAGGACCATCCAAAAGATATGTACCCAGTCCTCCCCTAAGAAACTCTGGGACGGAGCCTTTCTCAGAATGAAAAATGCCAAACCGATGGCCCTTTTCGGGGACTACCGCATCTACATCGTCGACAACAAACCTTTTGGCAATTCCACACACCTGGGCGTCGATCTGGCCTCCCACGCACACGCCCCCATCGAAGCCGCCAATCACGGCGTGGTCGTCTATAGTGGACCGCTCGGTATTTACGGAAATACCGTCATCATCGATCACGGCTTGGGATTATTCAGTCTCTATGCGCATCTTTCATCCCTTGAAACCGCCGTGGGCAAAACCGTCAAGAAAGGAGACCAAATCGGGCTGTCCGGTCTCACAGGATTGGCAGGCGGCGACCACCTTCACTTCAGTATTCTAATAAACGGTCAATTCGTCAATCCGGTCGAATGGTGGGATGTCCACTGGATCAAAGACAATATTGAAAAGAAAATGGCTTTTTAAGACTCACGCCTGTCGGGATCGTGCCGGGTCTTTCCGTCCCTTTTTCAGCTCTTTCCGATATCCCTGTGAGATGTGTGCACAATGTATTTCATTGCCTGAAAGTGGACGCTGAGATGATTGGCCATCACGACGGACCGATGCTTGCCTCCTGTGCACCCCACAGCGATCGTCAACCTCGCTTTTCCTTCTTTCTCATAAAGCGGAATCAGAAAGTTCATCAGGTCAATGGTTTTTCTCAAAAATTCTTTGCTCTCCGGGTTATCTAAAACATACGTCTCGACGGCATGATGATGGCCGTCTTCGTTTTTCAACTCTTCAATGTAATAAGGATTCGGCAAGAACCTCACATCCAATACGAGATCCGCATCGGCCGGTAAACCATATCGATAGCCGAAAGACATCACCGTGATGATCATTTTTTTTTGTTTCTTCGAGGGGAGAAATTGCCGCTGAACAATATCTTTGAGTTGATGCACATTCGTGGCGGTCGTATCGATGATTCTATCCGCCATCTGCCTCAATGGCGTGAGCTTTTCGATTTCCGTCTGGATACCTTGGATGATGGAACCTTTTTCCGACAGGGGATGATTACGACGTGTTTCGCTGAACCTCCTCAGAAGCGAATCTTCGCTCGCTTCAAGAAAAAGAATTTCGATTTTGTACCCTTTGGATCTCAGTTGCTCAAAAACTTTTTCATATTTTTCAACGAACCGTCTCTCTCTCAAATCCATCACCATCGCCACCCGTTTGATTTCCGGAGAAGATTCTGTCGTGATGGAAATAAACTTCGGCAACAGCACAACCGGCAGGTTGTCCACGCAAAAGAAACCAATATCTTCCATGGCACGAAGTGCCGTGCTTTTTCCGGATCCCGATAATCCCGTGATAATCACGACATGAAGGCTTTTCACTTCGTCGACCCTTGGTAATGTTTTATGGCTTGATGTAACAAATTTTGATTAAAATAGCCAGACTCCGGAATCATGACAACCACACAGGGTAAAAGCTCGTCCAAAATACCCTGTTGGATGCGTTTCAACCGCACTT
This sequence comes from uncultured Smithella sp., assembly GCA_964589235.1. GTDB lineage: Bacteria > Desulfobacterota > Syntrophia > Syntrophales > Smithellaceae > UBA8904. The sequence continues at coordinate 3,994 of CAZPTW010000051.1, forward strand.
CGTCTATTCCGGTTCTCTCGACATGAACAATCAAATCCAGCTTTGTTCTGTTTTTGATTCGGGAGGAGGGGAAAACCTGTTGGACCTCGACGATTCCCATCTGATTCGTGTGTAGATACTTTTGGATTCGACGATGACCGGTCATCATCAAGACCCCTTCCCGATGTCGATCAATAATCGCCAGATCGTCTGCGATCCAAAAGTATCCAGGAATCATGGCCTTTATTGCGGATGTCGTCTTCCCAATGCCGCTTGCGCCGGTGATGAGTATACCGATTCCATTCGCCTCCAGGGCGACACCATGCAAGGAAACCCGCGCTTCATTTCTTTTTACAGTGGACTCCGTTGGCATGCGGCACCGAAGGATGGGGTTTCGTTGTCTTGCCCGGATTTAAACCCATCCTGCTCAATGATGGCGTTGTACAAGGCTTCTTTCGTTTTCGCCTCCATCAATTTTCTTCTAAAACCCGGCGTCTTGACCATCTTTGAAATCTGGGCCAACACTTTGAGATGTTGAGCGGTGGAATTCTCGGGCGCCAAGAGGAGAAAACAAAGCTTCACGGTTTTTCCATCCACCGCATCAAAGGCGATGCCTTTTATGCTGCGCCCAAAAGCCATGACCATTTCGTCAAGATCTGAGATTTTGCCATGGGGAATCGCCACACCATCCCCAATGCCCGTCGAACCCAGCTTTTCTCTTTGAATCAAAATATCGAGCGTCTTAACCGGATCAATCGTCTTGCCGTTTTGAATCAGAACATCGATCAATTCTTCAAGGGCTCGTATTTTGGTTTCCGATCTCAAACTTTCATTGAGAAATTCGATATGGAAAATTTGGTTCAGTCGCATAAAGTCTGACCACAAAGATGATCTTCAGAATTATCAGCCTTGGGATTCCCGCCGATCCCATCGGCGGGAATCCCAAGATGTTGGTTTTGGGGTTGATATTGCTGATCGGAATAGGTTAGCTATTCGTTTCGATGTGGGCGAAATTACCGTCGTCGAGACGATAAACCAAACTGACTTTTTCCGAAGCGGTATCGCGATACATCAAAAATCTAGCCTTGCTCCCATCCATTTCCAAAACAGCCTCTTCCAACGACATGGGCTTTAAAATCATTTTTCGTGTTTCAACCACTTTGGGAGCGGCAAATTCCTCCTCCCCGGCACTCAAAGAGGACTCTGTGTGGCGGATGCTTTTTGGTTTGTGCTCTCTTGTCTTTTCTCTTTGTTTCTTCAATTGTTTTTCAACTTTTTCCAAACAACTGTCTATGGCCAGGTGCATATCCTTGGCCTCTTCTTTTGCATTGACATTCCAGCCATTGGCGCTGAGGTTGATTTCTACGACATTTCGAAACTTTTCTGTTGAAAGGATGATATGGGCTTCTGCAGGAGCATCGAGATATTTTTTCAGTTTTGCAGCTCTTTCCTCGACATAGGTTTTCTGCCAATTCTCACCTTCACCGTTTCTGAAAGTCACCGAAATATTCATCATTTTTCCTCCCTGATTCCGTTTAAGTCTTTCGATGCCTCCCGAAAAGGCATCGCTTGCGTGTCTAAGGTCGACAAAGGTCGGCTTTATAGAGGCATCCAGCCGAAAAGTCAACCTTGACATTAATATACTGATTAAATCGCCATTTCAAAGAGGTGACTTTAAAAATATTTCTTTCTTTTGGAAGATGGCAAAATACCGATCATTTCCCGATACTTGGCCACTGTACGCCTGGCGATATCGATGCCTTTGGCCTTTAATAAATCGACAATTTCACAATCGCTGTATGGATTTTTGGGATCTTCCTTGCTGATGAGGTTTTTGATTTCCTCTTTGACACTTTTTGACGCGATATTCTCACCTGTGGTTCTCTGGATGGAACTTCCAAAAAAGAACTTCATTTCAAAAATGCCCCGATGGCAATGCATATATTTATTCGTCACCACTCGGCTGATGGTGGACTCATGCATTTCGACATCTTCGGCGATATTCCTCAAAACCAATGGCTTTAAATGATCAATTCCGTAATCAAAAAAGTCTCGCTGGTGCTTGACGATGCTTTCCGCGACTTTATAAATTGTTTTCTGGCGCTGTTGTATGCTTTTGATCAGCCATGTCGCCGACTGAACTTTATCGCGAATGTATTTCTTGCCGTTTTCCTCTTCCGCGTGATCCCGTCCGCTGATTCCACTCATGATTTCCCGATAAAAATTGCTGATGCGTAAACGCGGCAGGCCGTCGTCGTTGAGGATGATTTTATATTCATCCCCGGACTTGACGACGTAAACATCCGGAATGATCGATTGAACCTTCTCTTCGGCGAATCTTGCGCCTGGTTTTGGATCCATTTTACTGATCAACAAAACAGCCGTTTCGACGTCTTTGAGAGGAACTTTCAACTTGCGGGCGATATGGACGTAATTTTTCAGTTCGAGATCCTTAAGATGATCCAAGATAATGGATTCCAGCAAGGGACTCTCTTTCGTGAACATGCGCGCCTGGATGAGCAAGCATTCCTGGAGATTTCTCGCGGCGACCCCGGGAGGATCAAAGTCTTGAACCTTCTTCAAAACTTTTTCCACTTGCTCTTCGGTAGTATTTTCAAGCTGGGCGATTTCGGAAAGTGTGGCACACAGGTAACCGTTATGATCCAGATTTCCGATGATCTGGGCGCCGACGCGCACCTCGTCTTCCGTAAAGGGGGAAAGCTTCATCTGCCACATGAGGTGCTCCGTCAAGGACGGACTTTCCGTCAGAAGGTTGTCCAACGTGGGCGCATCACCATCCGGTTTATCATATGAAACGCCGACCGGACCGTAATCCTCTAGATAATTATTCCAGTCGAACTCCTCACGTCCATCCCCTTCTCCAGTCAATTCGGTTGTACGCTCTAAAGCTTTGACATCCTCTTTTTCAATCGATTGGACATCCTCTTCGACTTCGTCATGAACGTCATCCGCATTGACTTCATCCGGTGTGACTTCTTCCAGAAGAGGGTTTTCTTCCATCTCCTGATTGATCGTTTCCACCAGTTCCATTCTGGATAACTGCAGAAGTTTGATCGCCTGCTGCAACTGCGGCGTCATAATCAACTGCTGTGAGAGCTTCAAATGTTGCTTTAACTCAAAAGCCATAATCCTTTACTTCACGCCTGTCTTTCGCCTACAAGCAAAAATCTTCACCAAAATAAAACTTTCTGGCCAGTTCGCTTTGAGCGATGACTTCAGGCTCGCCCTGAACAAGAATTTCTCCCTCATTAACGATGTACGCGCGGTCACAACAGCATAGCGTCTCGCGCACGTTATGATCGGATATGATGATTCCGATGCCTTTACTCTTCAATTTTTCAATAATCTTCTGGATATCGGCCACCGCCAGCGGATCAATGCCGGCAAATGGTTCATCCAAAAGGATATATTTCGGGGATGTCACCAACGCCCGGGTGATCTCCACTCGGCGTCGCTCGCCTCCGGAAAGAGAATAGGCATGGTTTTTTGCCAGGCCCGTCAGATCCAATTCAGCGAGAAGTTCTTTTAGTCTCGCCTGCCTTTCATCCTTGCTTATATCAAGTGTTTCGAGAATAGCCAATATATTTTCTTCAACGGTCAGTTTTCGAAAAACAGACGGCTCCTGGGGTAAATAATTCAATCCTTTTCGCGCTCTTTGATACATGGGATATCGACTGATATCTTCACCGTCTAGAAAAATCTTTCCGCCATCGGGCTTCACGAGTCCCACAATCATATAAAAAGTGGTTGTTTTTCCCGCGCCGTTGGGCCCGAGAAGCCCTACCACCTCACCCGGCGATATGGATAGATCTATCCGGTTGACGACTTTCCTTTTATTGTAAATTTTGAGTAATCCCTGCGCCTCCAAACGGCCCATATGACGTTTATCCATGATGAAGTTTGATTATTTTTTGCCTTGCGGATGAATGGTCGCCGTCACCCGACCCGAACTTCCCGTTCCGCATTGCTCGACCTTTCCTCGGTTTTCTTGAATATAGATCACGATTCTGCATCCCTTGATTGTATTGCTTCCATCATGCAACACAGGATTTCCGCTCATGATAATCTGAGCCGTTTCTTGGTAGTAAACGGCTTCGTCTCCCGTGGCGGACATTTGCTTATGGGTGATTTTCACATTGCCCTTCGCCTCAATTCGGTCCATTTGTCCCGTTGTTTGGAGGCTTTGATTTTCTTTCTTGTCCTTTTTCGCGTCCGACTCTTTATAGAAAATGGAGAGACGATCTGTCTTTAATTTGATGTCACCTTGCGTTGCTTCGGCATTCCCAGAAAAAACAACCACCCGCTTTTCCTGAATGGCCTCCATCCGGTCCGCAACAATTTCAATCGGTTCGTTTTTGCGCAAAACACTCCTCTGGTCAATCGTCGTCTGGCCCCATACAAGATGGGGGGCGAGAACGAACACATGGAATAAGATCACCCAAATTTTATTTACCATCATAACCTACTTCATCAATGGATTTTCGCCCGAACGTCTGATGAAAGCAAAAGCTCCCCTTTCGTCATCAGGATGGAAAGACCTATCCCCTGGATTCTCATGTGTCGGTTTTCCATAACAACGGGCGCATCCGTATAAATGATTTTTTGAGTATCGCTGTAACGCAGATAATCCGTCGAGAATCGATCGCCTGCATCCGAAGTCACAACAACATGCCCTTTCATCTCCACATCCTTGGTATCCGTTTGCATTCGGCCTTCATCACCGGTCATCACAAAAACTCTGCCGTCTTGGCTTGTCCATTTGATCTGAACCTGATTGAATAAGGCGAGATTAATTTTCTTTTGATATTGAGCGGTTTTCGCCTTCACTTCCCATCGAATATTCTCCTTGCCAACCTCCGTGTAAACAAATTCCTGAATGCGGACATCCGCTTCGTTCGGTAGAATTTTCACGATGGGAGACTTCTTCGTGCTGTCGGTTTTAAAAACGGCAAAGAAGATACCACCGACTAAAATCACCGCAATGACGACCGCTATCGTTATCTTGACGGTTCGAGTCCCTTTCATGATTCTTTATATCATTCGTGATCGCCCATGTAAAGCGGTTCAGGCTCACTAAGACCTCCTTTGATGGGCTTTCCGTTTACGAGGATATTTTCAATCCTATCACACCTACCACAATCATCAGAAACGACAAAACACGGAGCATGGAAACAGCATCCCGAAAAGCAATGAGGCCGATCAGAAAAGTGCCGGCGGCGCCGATACCCGTCCAAACGGCATACGCCGTCCCAATGGGGATGTCTCTTTGGGCCAGCCATAAAAACAACCCGGAAAGCCCCATGCACACGATGGCGATTCCAATGAAAAGGCCTCTATGAGGCGTCGTTTGAGACAACTTGAACCCCAGCGGCCAACCGACTTCCAGAATCCCCGCTAACAAAAGATAGAACCAAGGCAAGCTCATAAAAAGCCCATCCTAATCCAAATCCGCGAATTCATACCGTGCGGCGACTTCAGGCCAGAATCCCTGCGCCTGGAGCAACATATCGCAAACCTCTCGAACCGCACCTTGCCCCCCTTTGCTGACCGTGACGTAATCCACCGCTTTCTTCACCACCTCTAAAGCATCGGCGACGGCAACAGAAAAGCCGACCCTTTTCAAAACGGGAATGTCAACGATATCATCTCCCATGTAAGCAATATCCTCGGGCTTTAAATGATTTTTCTCGAGGATTTTCTCGAAAACTTCTTTCTTGTTGAGCGCTCCCTGGTAGACCTCCGTGATCTTCAGATCGCGCGCCCGATGCTCTACGACATCCGATTTTCTGCCCGTTAGGATGCCCACCGAAATGCCATGTCGCTGCACCATCACCAGCCCGTGTCCGTCTCGAACATTGAAATGTTTCAATTCCCGCCCCTGGCTGTCCATAACAATCCGGCCATCCGTCATCACGCCGTCGACATCCAGAAGCAGCATCTTCACCTTTCGCATTTTTTCCACCACTTTTTTTTCCATTGGCCCCCTTGTCTACTGATCCTTCCCGGTTTGCAGACTGGCATCCTGTTTCACAGTTTCATCGATCCTTTTCAACATCGACAGCAGTCCTTCCAACGAACTCAAGGAAAGCGAATTCGGCCCATCGCAAAGGGCTTTTTCCGGATCGGGATGGACTTCCATAAAAATACCGTCGACACCCGCCGCGACGGCCGCGCGCGCCAAAAATGGGACCATCTCACGCTGTCCTCCTGACGCGTTTCCCATCCCCCCTGGCAATTGAACCGAATGCGTCGCGTCAAAGATAACCGGATAACCCATGGCCCGCATAATCGGTAAAGCACGCACATCAAACACTAGATTGTTGTAGCCGAATGAAGCGCCACGCTCGGTGATCAAAATATTCTCATTGCCGGCGTCTTTGATTTTTTCCACAATATTGCGGACATCCCATGGGGCTAAAAACTGCCCTTTCTTGACATTGATCACTTTCGCCTTTCTGGCGACTTCCATCACAAAATCCGTCTGGCGGCAAAGAAAGGCCGGCACCTGCATGACATCCAATACAGTGGATGCCGGTTCAATCTCCTCAAAACGGTGCACATCCGACAAAACCGGCACACCGATTTTTTCTTTGACGCGCTTTAATATCGCCAGCCCTTTTTCACACCCCGGGCCGCGGTAGGAATGGATCGATGTCCGGTTGGCCTTGTCATAGGATGCCTTGAAGATAAAAGGAATCCCCCATTTAGACGTCAATGCCTTCAAGAAATCGGCAATCTCTAAAGCCGACGATTCCGTTTCGATGACACAAGGACCGGCAATGAGCGCAAATCCTTTCCCACCGCCGATGAGATCACCGTCGAGTTGTACGTACTTCATTTTTATCCCCCTTTATTGCTGCATCATCTGAATTCTCAAACGCGGAATCCTCGAGGCCACTTTCGTGTCCGGGTTGATTTCATAAGCGGCTTTATAGGCCTTCAATGCTTCCGGATACATTCCTTTCTTTTCATAGGCCTCCCCTAAATTGGCGAATATCTCGTCGTCTTCTTTTTCGAATTTTAATGCCGTCAAATAATTCTCGATGGCTTTATCGTAGTTTTTGTTCGCGGCATAGGCAAGCCCGAGACTGACATAAGATGACGCTTTTTTAGGCTCGAGCTTAACGATCTTGCGGTAATAAGTAAGCGCTTTTTCGTGCTTTTTGGTTCTCAAGTAATAATCGGCGAGAACGGAAAGCGTTTGCTTATTCTGCGGCGTCACCTTTTCGAAATATTGGACCGCCTCTTTTTCTTTTCCCAGTTTCAAATAAACC
>CAZPTW010000052.1:0-11177 GCA_964589235.1 uncultured Smithella sp.
AATCGCCACATACAGAAGAATCAAGCCATCCCAATAAACGGCTCCGACGATTTTCAGCGCGATCAGGCACAAGATGAGGCCAAAAACCGAAAAATAATTTCGGATCCGCCGCCAGATCATGGATGCGGTTTTTTTCCATGAAATCAAGTACAGGCAGCAGTCGCCGCCGCGATGAACACAAACGGGATGCTCGATGCTGGCGAATTTATTGGTCGAGAGCTTTGCCAGTGCCTCAAGCCCCCCCAAACGGTTGTCACACTGATAGGGTTTCTCCTCCACACCCGGCTGCAAGGTTACTTTCGCCTCGATCTGATCCAGGGCAATCGCGCGGGTTTTCATCACCGTCGCCCGGCTGAGGCGGCCGTTGATTTTCTCTAAAACGCCATATGACAACGCGGGGTTCATGAAGCCCAGCATATACTGGCCCAGGGCGCCGGAGGCGCGGGAGGTCACTGAAAAACGCCCGACCTTCCTGGAAATATCCGGATCCTGCGTCTCTCTTTCGAGAATATCGTGGAAACGATCGACTTCGGTTTGGGTTAACCAATGGCCTTCATCGTCGAGTTGAAACATTTCGATGCCGGCAAATTTCAAAAGGGGGTCGACGGCGATATCCGGATGGAACTTCTTGAGATATTCCACATAACTCTTGATGATTCTGCTGCTGTAGTATCGTTTTTCTTCCATCATGCCCCTTTGAGTTTTTTCATGAATAACCTGATGACAAACTTGATTCTGAACTTGATGTTTTCCATCATGTATTCACTATATTCGCGGGCATGATGCGCATCGATAATCCAGAGGTTGTATTTTTTTTCGGAAACCGAAACATCTTGAACCTTGAAATAGTCCGACGGATAAATCAGAACCGGCACATGATCCATCCGATAGCGATCGGCCGTTTGGGAAATGGCCGCGGACAAAACCGGCCACGGAAGCCCCGTCGTGTCGGTGACCAATATTTTCAAGCCGTTTAAGAAATCCGACAGGCTCAGCCCCACATCCGATCGGTTGACCACCACGACGGCCTTCAATCGTCCTTCATGTTTCAGGGAGAGGCTACGGCAGCTCCGGAGAAATCCGTGTCTGGCATAGAGCTCCGACAGTTCATCTTGCTGTCCGTCTTCCTTGCCCAGACTTAACACCTCCATCAGGAGGCCGTTGGACATGTTGCGGTAAAACCGGTTTAACGCATCAAGATCGACGGACCGGCTTTCCTCAAACGTCCATCCGTCAGGCAAAGGCTTGCGTTCTTGATAGGCCGGGTAATTGAAATAGGAAAACAAATCCAGCGAACACCCGCGTGGGTTCTTGAAATGGCGGGCAAAGCCTCCGAAAAAATGATCCGGGAAACGATTTTCCGGCCGAAAATAAAACATCATATAATCCATACCGACGGTGGGGAGACGGTAAAGTCCGTTGAAATAATGCATGATATTTTTCAACACCTGAAGCCCGGTTCTCTTGTTCATCAGCGGCCTGGCCGCCAGGTGATGAACCATCCATGTCCGAGGGTAGGATCTGACCATCGAAGCGTGACCGTAAATCCTTCCATTCCATTGATAGGTAATCTGGGTGATGATGTCTGGATTGTCACGGTAAAGTCTTTCATAAATCTCCCGCATGGACCGGCGATTGGCATGGATCATCGTATATTTTTTGGGATAGATGAAACCGCTGTCAAAAAGAAATTCCCAAAGTTGGTCCGCGTCGACCGGATCGGCGACGTGGACGCCGGAATCCATGAAATTCATCACAATATGGCTCAGTCGATTGTAGGCGGCGACATCCATATCCAAGATCACAAAACCATACTGGACCCTATTCTTCTTCTTTTCGCGTCGGTAAAGCACCTGCGCCTTGCAAGGGATCTTGAGGGCGCCTGCAAAATTGATTTTCAGATCGGACACGATCATTCCCGTCATGAGAACGTCTTCGTCGGCGGCGATATCCACGGCAAATCCCGACGATGACAGGCTTTCAAGATCCAGTTGAACATTCTTTCGAATCAGGGGATGCTCGAAGGTGATATTGGGTACAGGTTTTACACGGACCCGAGGGCTGCGCCATTTTTTTTTCAAAAAGCGGCTGATGTGGTCGGCCTTCGGGGCGAAAACGATCTCTCGGACGAACTGGTCGGACGTTTGACGGATACACTGACAGGAGGCCGAAAAAACCAGTTGACTGTTACGGTAAAGATTGATGATGGAGGCGCGGTCGGCGTTAAACCAGCGGAACGAACCAAAGCCATCGGGTGTAACCCGAAGCGTAAAGGCGCGGGAACTAAAGTCCGCCAGCATCCCCTGGGCCTGAAATCCGTCCTGCACCAGCATCGCCTGAATGCCTGCGCACTCAAAATGTCTGGCCTTCCGCTTACCCAGAATATACGCCTTTTCCGGAATGCCAATCGTAAAACCGTCCGATTGAACGGCCTTGAACTTAGCCGGAATGAGCACCACCATCAAACCGTCCAAGACGGTGATATCCAGAAGACGGGCCCCTTCCACATAGGGGAAACTCTGCTTGGCCCACACACAGGTCATCGTGTCACCGCCGCAGGGAAGTGGATAAGCTTCAACAAGGAGATCTTCGCGGTGCCCCGGGTGGCGAACGCGGACGCGGACCGTCTCGTCCATGAAGTGAATACGATTCCAGAGGTTGATGAGTTTTCGTTGAGAAAGATTTTTTTTCGAATCAAGGTTTTCAATGAGGTTCGCGTTTTGGAAATAGGCGGGATGGACAGAGGAAACGCCATCAGGTCGGGGCGATATCTCGTCGACCACCTTCGGTCCGAGCTGGCTCATGGGACAACCTCCGAAAAGGACATTCAACGGTTATAACGCTTGAAGAAACTCAAGAATCGACAACGCACCCTCCTTAGGCTTTTCGAATTGTATGGCATGCCCGCATTCCATCCCGTTGGACGGATGCATGAGCTTGCCCCGGCGCAAGTTTTCCAGGAATCCCGCAACTTGCTGGTTGTCCACGATGAGATCCCGGGTTGCTAAAATTGAAAGAACCGGCAGGTCCTCCGGAAGTTCAACCGCCCAGGACATCTCCTCGATCTCTTTCATAATCTTGAGAGACTTCAGTGTGATCGACGACGTTTTGAGCGGATCATTTTCGATGAAGTCCTGCCAGGAATCGGACCCGGTGAAGTCGGCGGGTTCCAGGGGAATCGGCAAAACGGCCAGATTGCGTTCAGGCGCAACCTGAAAGATGGTGATCGCTTGCATGATGGCTTTCTCAACGGCCCAAAATGCCACGCGCACGCGTTCACTCAAGAAAAAAGCGGGCGCGATAAAAGTCAGGCTCGACAAAGCGTCACGCGCTTTCACCGCGGCTAAAGCCGCTTGTTGCGCGCCATGGCCCCATCCGGACAGATGAACCCGCCTGAACGATTTTTTTAAGAAGCCGATCTGCTCGACGACATCGTCGATCATCGCGGCAACCGATCCGAAATCACCTCGATCGGCATTGATCCCGCAGCCCCGCTGATCAGCCGCAACGACGGTCAGGTCGGGCATGAAAGAACGAAGATGAAAGGCCAGAGGCGACTGCCAGCCGGAATGCGTCATTCCTCCTTGAAGGATGAAAAAGACATCTTCGCCTCCCGGAACGCCCCATCGCCGGAAATGAATTCGATACCCGTCGGACATTTCAAGGAAATTGATTTCGGGCGCCACTTCTTCCGACATCGGCTCTTTGCGCTTTCGTATGCCGAAGCCCAAGCGCCAGTTTTCAGGCATGACGATCGAAACACCGCGGGCGGTGTTTTGACGATACGGCTTTTGTAAATCCAGTCGTCCCCCGTGTCCAAACGTGAGCGTCGGATCAAAAGGCTCCCGTTGCAATAAATAATCACCAAAGGCCCCCTCCTGCGCGACGAGATGGTCCCCCGCTGCCGCGGCCGCAACCATGGCGGCTCTGCTCAACAAAGAGGTCTCACCGACATGACACCCAATAATAATCGGCCACCCTTGCTTTTTGATTTCGGTGATCATTTCGAGCGCTCGAAGAAGCCCCCCCACTCGAGATACCTTGATGTTGGCCATCAATCGTCCCGGTGCCTGCTCAAAAAGACGTAAGTCATTCATCGTACAAAGACTCTCATCGAGAATCACCGGTAGACCCGTCTCGAGGCTGAAGCGGCTGATTTCCTCTTGACTCTTGGCCCCAACCGGCTCTTCGACGGCGTAAATCCTCGAGGGGTTCATCGCTTGGATGAAATGAATCGCATCGTCACAGCGGTCTTTCCATAAGTTATTGGCATCCAGGCGAATTCTTGGAGGAGGATGACGGTGCTCCGAAGAAAGGATGTCGAGCATCTCGATTTTTTCTTTGTCACGCGTCAAATCCCCACTGATTTTGATTTTAAAATCATGAAACCCACGGATAAGATATTGTTCGACCAAGGCGGCATATTTCCAACCCGTATCATCCCCTAAAACAGCGGAATAGCGACCGCGATATGTGTTTTCATGGAGACCCAACAAGGTTTCCACCGTGCAGTTTTTCTCCCGAGCCAGCAAGTCGAGAACCGCCATCTCCACGGCACACCAGGCCGACGGATATTGATCGATTTTTTTTTGATGGGAAAATACCCAATATCTCAGATCATCCAGAGAAGAGAAATCGACGGGAGAGGAACAAAAATTCGCCCTGACCCACTCCAGACTGGAATCGAGATCGTCGCCCGCCACATAAGATCTAGGGCAGCCTTCACCGAATCCCCTTTGTCCCCGTCTCTCAGCCTGAACCCAGATGCTTTCACCTTGGCGCCTCGTTTTTGCGGCGTGACGAACTTTGGCCTTCAGGATCAACTTCAGCGGCTCTGCTTTGATCAGGAGGTGCTGATTTGTCACAGTCAAGCGTAATTCCTCTTATGATCAATCCCCTTGAAAAGGCATATAATTCAGAGCGGGTCTAAAAGTCAATGAAAGAATACCAAGACGCAAAGCGCGCAAAAATGAAAACGCTCTGTCGGTTTTTTTAACAACATTCATCCGCCGACGGTCAAGGACCGATCAGGCAAATTATTAAATATGCAATAGAATGATAAATTTCACCAGACAAACGATATTCTTTTTTCTTGGATTCTCTATGTCGGAATCTTTTACAAGTCTGAGACCCTGACGAAGTCTTTCGGGATGACGGGGAAACAAATTTATAAATAGCATTATTATATCAAGATGATAGACAAGGGCCTCTGCGCAAAAAGCGATGGCATGTCCTTTGCTAAATCGTATAACATAGTATAACAGCCAACTAAACAAAAAACCTACCTCGACAGGTTGAAACGTCTTTTTTCCAAATCAACCTAATATCTTGACGGAAAGGCGAGGCTGCAAAGATGAATACGCAAGAAGAAATCATCGTCAGAGAGCTGGAAAAAAACCCTGACATCCGCATCACGGATCTTGAAAGCAAAACAGGATTACCCATCGGGCAGGTCTGTAAAATCCGTTATTTCTGGAGACGGGAAAAGAAACGTGAGGCGAAAAGACAAAATATTCGTTTCAACGTCAGCACTGCAAAATTTCGATAAAATAACAAGTCAAAGACGTCCCCGAGCCTTTTTTTCAAAAGGCCCCTCTCTAAAAGGGAAAGGGGCCTTGTCCGTCTGGAGGGGTCCAAAACTAAATCATTTCGATAGCGGTCGCCAGCGAGACGCCACCCCCGCCGCAAATAGTGGCCAAACCTAGTGTTTTACCGCGTTTTTTCATGGCGTGGAGGAGGGTGACCATAATCCGGCTTCCCGTGGAACCGACCGGATGACCCAACCCGATGCCGCTGCCATTGACGTTGGTAATTTCACGTTTGAGCCCCAATTCTTTTTCACAGCCGATATACTGACCGGCAAACGCCTCATTGAGTTCGATCAACTCGAACGCGTCGATCGAAAGCGCTGGATCTTTTTTGAACAAATCTTTGACGGCCGGAACCGGACTTAAGCCCATGACGGACGGATGACAGGCGCCCATTCCCGTCGAACGGATCCTGGCCATCGGCTTGACGCCTAATTCCTTGGCCTTTTCCGCAGACATGATGATCATGGCGGACGCTCCGTCATTGAGACCGGAGGCATTTCCCGCCGTCACTTTTCCCGTTTTCGGAATAAATGCGGGAGGAAGGGCTTTGAGCTGATCCATCGTCAATCCCGGACGAAAATGCTCATCTTTATCGAAAGAAACAGGCGGTTTACCCTTCTTTTGCGGAATGTCAATGGGAACGATCTCTTCTTTGAAATCGCCTTCTTTCGTCGCACGCTCGGCATTGTTGTGGCTGCGCAAAGCCACTTCGTCCATTTCCTCACGGCTGATGTTGAGCAGCTGGGCGACAAGTTCCGCGGTATGGCCCATGATATAGGGCTTCCCTTTGAGACTCTCAAAAGGCTGGCCCGACTTAATCGGCCCGTCATCGGAAAGCGGTATCACGTGCGATCCGCAGTGCAATCCCCTGATCATGGAATCGACAAAAACATTGTCTTGAAGGCGACACCCCCAGCGGGCATCAAAATTGACGTAAGGCGTACCGGACATGTGTTCGACGCCGCCGGCCAGAATCACGTCGGCCATGCCCGCCTTGATCATGGCCGCGCCGCTGACAACCGCTTCCATGCCGGAGATGCACACGCGATTGATGGTGACGGCGGGCACTGTATCCGGAATGCCGGCCAAAAGGGCACCCACACGGGCGACATTGAGGGTATTGCAGGATTCCAGACAGCAACCGAATCTCACGTCATGAATGGCGGACGGATCGATTCCGGCCCGCTTGACGGCTTCCTTCATGACCACCGCGGCAAGGCGGGCGCCAATCACCTCTTTCAAGGTTCCACCGAATGTTCCGATTGCCGTTCTGCACGCTGAAACAATGACAACATCTTTCATACAGTCTCCTTTTCATCTAAATTATCGGAGAGGAAAAACTCTCCGACGCACGCAAGGCTGACCTCCCCCAATGTGTAACGCAGAACACCTTCTTCCCGCCGCGTTTCAGATAAACGCCTCCATATAAAACATACGTTTGTATGTCAATCATAGAAACATACGTTTTTAAAAAAACTTTATCCCTTTGATTTCTCGAGGAGATCACTTCCAGAGGTTGACGACGGTTCTTCCGCGATGGCGTCCTGTTCTGATTTTTTCGAGTTCATCCACAACACCATCGAGCGGGACTTCCGAGGCAAGCTTCGCAAGCCAGGGGAACTTCCAGTCCCCGGCGATCTTGTTCCAAGCTCTCTGTCTCAAGGGCATCGGGCAATTCTGTGAATCGATCCCGAAAAGTGTCACGCCCCTTAAAATAAAAGGGTACACGGTCAAATGGAGATCCGCGGACGTCACGTTGCCGCAGCAGGTCACTGCGCCGTATCCGGAGATGGATCGAATCGCCGAGGCGAGAATGTCACCTCCCAAGGTGTCGACACACTTCGTCCAACGTTCTTTCAAGAGCGGCCTTCCGCTTCGGTCGATCAATTCTTCGGGTTCGATGACGTGCTTCGCGCCGATCTCCATCAAGAATTCCCGCTCGTCCTGAAGACTGTTGAGTGCCGTGACTTTGTAACCCAAGCTCGAAAGAATGGAAACCGCAATGCTTCCCACACCGCCGCTTGCGCCCGTGACTAAAATCTCATCGGTCGGATTCATGCCGAAGTCAACCAGTCGAAGAAGGGACAAAGCGGCGGTGAATCCGGCCGTTCCAAAAATCATACTTTCATAAAGCGAAAATCCCGCAGGCTTTCGCACCACCCATGAGGACGGAACGCGAATATACTGCCCCAGTCCGCCGGCCGTGTTCATCCCGAGATCATAACTCGTCACGATCACTTCGTCGCCCGGTTTGAATTCCGCAATCCGACTTTCTTCCACCACGCCCGCCGCGTCGATACCCGGCTGATGGGGATAGGTCTTGGTCACACCTCTGTTCCCGATCGAGGACAGCATGTCCTTGTAATTCAAGGATGAATACAGAACTTTGACCAAGACATCCCCCTCCGGCAGTCGCTCCGTCGACAAATTTTCAATGGCTCGCTCAAACTGTTGATCCGCCTTTTCTCGGACGATAAGCCCTCTGTAAATTGTGTCCGCCATAAAAGCCTCCTGGTTGTTCGGTTTTATATGCTCGATGGATCTCGCCGTCTATGAATGACGGAGGCGATCTGTTGCGCCCAAAGCCGGTATGCAAGCTCCCCGGGGTGGAAACCATCCTCCGCCATCAAAGATGTTTGATGAGGAAAGCGGATGGGAACAAATTCGCATGCAGCGTAATCCTTCGCGAGTTCCTGCAAGGCCGTGTTGAATCGGGCGGCCCGCGTCCCAAAATACCACCTGAGGGGCTCCGGTAAAGCGGGGAAAAGATGAAGCGGCGGAATGGCGGATAAAAGGATGTGGGCCAGCGAAAATTTTGAAAGGAGCGTTTCGATGATTCGGCGTTGATGAATCACCCAGGACGACATTCTCGTTTGGTGGGTCACGTCATTGACACCAAGGGATGTCACGGCCACATCAAACCTCTCCGGCGTGCGCTTTGTCAATTGTGCAAGCGTGTCTTTGGCTTTGTGTCCCGTTTGCGCAATCAGTCTCCAAGACACGCGGTATCTTTCGCTTAGGATCGAGGCGAGTCGGCCTGAAAGCGCCAGCTTTTGAGTCGTCACCCCGACTCCCGCGGCCGCGGAATCCCCCAAAATCAAAAGATTGAGCGGCGGCCCCGATCCTGTCATCCCGGAACGTTTCCCTTGTGCCTCCGGCAATCTTGGCGTTTTGCACTTCACATAAATCGCCTGCCCCATCAACAGAGGGGCAAGAGCGATCGCGGCAAGTCCGAAACCGATTCCTTGACCTCCCGGCATCTCCAATGGCTTTACTCCTTTTGATCTTTGACGCAAAAAGTCGTCTCCAAAACGGTCATTGTGACGTGGTAAATGCGTGAATCCCGTCCCGCCCGCGGTCCGGCCACATTGAGAGTTTTTAATCGGTGGTCTTCGATCCATCGATTCAATTGACGCGCCGCCGTCTCGATCGATGTTTGGGCCATGTCCAAATGAAGACAAGGTTTTTCATATCGTCTCGCGAAATTTTTCGTGAGCAGTGAACCTCCCGTCAAAAAGCCGTGTGAAAAAATCACCGTTCCATCCGAGTCGATGACATTCTGCCTGGTTCTTTGGGAATAATGGGGGGAGGGCATTTCTTGGAGGTTATATCGCTTGGGCAAACGTCCATCTTCCGTTTTTCTGCCTTTCGGAACCCATCCTCCGTAAGGGATACGGTACCGCAGGGCAAAATCGAGAGCCGCCCTGTCCGCGCCCGTTTGACCGCCAGAGACAATCTTTTCAATCTTCATCACACGCACTCCCTCGTGACATGCCATCGTACTCCAAATCCGAAAAAATGAAAAGCGGTGGACACCGACAGGAAAATTCGGTCCAAGGCTCGCTTGTTAACCGGTCACGATGCGTCATGATGAAGACCGACCATTGAACGAGGCCTCGTTTCCTTTGACGAGACAGGACTCTTCAACCCTCCGGACGGAATGGGTTCAATTCTTGTCTTATCAGACAGTCCGGACTTAAGATTTCCAAATCACTCTTTCAAAAATTTTTTCGATTTCATATTGACTCCGGATTGTCTTTTTAATATATGAGGTTCACTTGTTCAATCTTAACACCTGCAGTCGTTTTTTCAACACGTGTATGGCCGTTGTCGTTTTTGTCCGGGAATCATCATGCCGGAGAATAAAATTGATACGGCTCTGAAAAACCGGTTGCGGGGCGTTAAACGCAAATTTTTTTCTGACACAAATGATTGATGCGAGAAAAACCCTTTGGAGGGAGAATCTCGGCGTTTCGGATCGGACCTGAATCAGAGGAGAGGGTCCTGACCGGCCGTTGGCCGTGAAGGTTTGAAGATGAAGACTCATTCCACGTATCGCATGTCCATGGTTTTGATCTCTTTGTTCTTGGCGTTGTTTTGTGCCTGCGGGGGCTTCAAAGCAACCTATCGTCCTCCAAATGCTCCATATGTTAAAGGGGGGATCAATTTCCATTTGCGCGGCGACAGCCGATTGAATGTCTATCAGCAGGTCCCCCACGCGCTGATCCTCTGCGCCTATCAGCTCAAAGATGCAAACGCCTTCAATCAGACACTCGAAGACAAAGAAGGCCTCTCCAAATTGCTGGAATGCCGCCGCTTTGACAATAGTGTCAATTACTCCAAGCGACTGATTGTGCAACCGGGCCAAGACCTTTTCGAAGCGATGGAAAAAATCGAGGGAACCTCTGTGGTCGGTATTGTCGCGGGCTACTACCATTATGACCGGAAAAAGGCGACGCGAATTTTTCTCCTGCCTCTATCGGGCATTCCGATGTTCCGAAAGCCAAGCGGCCTCGATATTGGGCTTCTGTTGACCGGCCAAGAAATCAGACCGTTGACCGAGGACACCCCATGAGCGCACGGCATCCTCTCTTTTGGCAGCAAGGCCTTTTCCTGCAACCTCAGCATTTCCAACTGATGGAGCAATCTTTCCGGGATTTCGCCGCGCCCTGCTTTGAGTTTTTGACACCACATTTCTGGGGTGTCCTTGATCTGAGAATCAACAAAACTCGCCTGGCCAACCGTCTGTTGGAGTTGCAGGCCGGATCGTTTATTTTCCCGGACGGCACGCACGTCGATTATCCCGGCAACGCGGTCATGCAGGCCCGGTCGTTCCAGGAGGCTTGGTCCGACGCTTTGACCGTTTACATAGGTCTCAAAAGTTGGACGGACGCGGGCGAGAACGTTGCGGTTGTCGATGATTTGGAAAGCCTCTCCCATGTGACGACACGCTTTGTCACCACCGCCTCATTCGAAGAAATTCAGGATTTACATGCCGGCGGTCCAGCCGGCCGCGTCAAGAAACTACATTATGTTTTGAAGCTATTTTGGGAGTCCGAACTGGAGTCTGCCGCGGGGTATCTGCACATTCCGATAGCCCGCCTCGAACGCGCCGGGTCGGAAATCCGGCTCTCGCCGGACTTTATCCCGCCGTGCCCCGTTCTTTCCGCTTCACCTGCTTTAATGTCCGTGATGGGTGAAATTCATGATCAGATCACCGCCCGCGGACGTCAATTGGAAGCGTATAAGAAAAAACGCAGCATTCATTCTGCGGAATTTGGCTCCCGTGACATGGTCTATGTTCTT